>CAUQGR010000019.1:0-29188 GCA_963517545.1 uncultured Streptococcus sp.
AGAGTTTGAAGGACTTGAATCCAGCCTGTTCCAGCAAAATATCATAGGTCAAGACCTCATAGGTCCGCTCCTCATGCACTTCATCGTGGCGACTAAAGGAACCGTCAGCCTCCTTTACAAAGAAAGTCAACTCATGCACGATAGAGTGAGGCGCCACATCCTCATAGGTATCCCAAAGCATGGCGAAGTCTTCCGCATTTTCATGGTAGGAATAGCCTGGAAAAACTTCATCCGTCTGGTAAGTCGAATGCACATCAAAAATAAAGACACCGTCTTCGTTGAGGACATTATAGACTTCTTTAAAAACATCTCCTACTTCTACCTCATCCTGCATGTAGCAGATTGAGTCCGAATAACAAGTAACAAAATCGTATTGACCTGCCTTGGACAAATCCAGCATATTGCCTTCAATAAAGTCAATCTTTTGTTTGGCTGAAGAAGCTCTCTTCTCAGCAATCTTCAACATATCCCCACTCAAATCAAGTCCAGTCACATCAAAACCAGCCTGAGAGAAGCGCACCGATTGAATTCCTGTCCCACAAGCCAAGTCCAAGAGTTTGTTTCTCTCCTTGGTCTTAGGCAAATGACGCAGAGAAAAATCCGTCCATTTATCGTATAAACTATCATCCATCACAGCATCGTAAACAGCCGCAAAGGTTTCATAAGTTGCCATAATCATGATACCAAGAGCCTCCATGGCAAACACCACTTGCCCTATACCTTTCTATCCAATTTTCTAAAATAAGCAAATAAAACCCAGTTGGCTACAACTGAGTTCGTCTTCTAAGCAAGAGCTTCTGAAATATCTACTGACTCTGCCTCATGCCATAGCTTCTCTAGGTTATAGTGGGCACGCATTTCTTCTGAGAAGATATGCACAACGACAGCACCGAGGTCTAGTAAAACCCAGCCTCCAGTTGCATCTCCTTCGATATGACTTCCTTTAAAGCCTGCTTCAGCTACTTTTTCACGGATATTGTCAGCGATAGCGTCCAACTGACGGCTATTCATCGAGCTAGTGATAACAAAATAGTCCGTCACGCTGGTTAAATCTTGTACGTCAAGTGCGAGGATATCCTCCGCACGTTTCTCATCAGCCGCTTTCACGACTAGTTCTAGTAATTCTTTTTCGTTCATTTAGTCCTCTTTCTAGAAAATATGTTTGTAATCTAGAACATCTGCAAAGCGCTCCTCCCAAATGTCCTCATAAAATTCATTAATCGTTTCTGCTGGAATGTCATCCCCATCAAACGTTGTGTAAGTTCCTTCTGGAATAATAAGCTGATAGCCATATTCAAAAGCAACCTTGACAGAGGTATCCACACAATATTCTGTCTGCATACCACATAAAACTAATTTTTCAATCCCCTGTTTATCCAAGTATTCTTTTAAACCAGTTTCTTTGAAAATACTGTTATACTTCTTCTGAAAGACCTTTTCATTAGGTTTTCGACTTAAAAGCTCAGATAACTGCCAATCTTCTGATGTTTGAGCTTTAGCGTTCTCAATATGTTGAACATAAATAATTTCGATATTCTTGCTTCTAGCCTGGTTTTGTAAATAAGAAATTTTTTCCAATAGACTTTTTGTCTGGAACCCAGTTTCCACTAAAATATTTTGAACATCAATGATTATAAAAGCCGTCTTCATTTAGTCCTCTTTCAAATAGTGCACAAAGGCGTTATAGGTTTCAAGGGTTTGGGGATAGATAGGGAATCCCTGATGAGCTAGATGCTCCACGGTTCGAGCTGTTTCGTAAGCCACTGCCTTATTAAGTGATAAACTTGCGATCTCACGCGCCACATCCACACCTGGAAAGGAACGGTTGTGCTCAATATAGTCTGCGACATAGACAACCTTATCTAAGTCTGTCATCTGACCAGCCCCGACTGTATGGATTTCAATGGCTCGCAGGATTTCAGGATATTGCAAGTTCAAATCTTCCTGAATCTTGTAGATGCCAACCATGCCATGCCAGACATTATTGCCCCAGTTTTTGAGATCAGGGTCTAGCTGATAACGGTCAATCAAGTCTAGAAATTCCTGATCTGACAGCTTTTTAGCATAGTCATGAAGAAGACCTGCTAGACCAGCTTTCTCGGCATCAACTCCGAATCGCTTCGCAAGCTCTATGGCTGCACGCTCCACGCCCAAACAATGGGTTAAACGTTTTTCAGGTAGAAGCTCTGCCATTTTTTCCAACAAAGCCTCACGGGAGCAGTTGATATAGTCTTGATAGGCCATCAGTAGAGCCCCTCCTTCTCAATGTAGTCTAGCACCGGCTGAGGTAGGAGAAAGTTGGGCTTTCGTCCTTGGGCAAGGAAGTCCCGCACCATGCTGGACGATATATCCATGAGAGGCACATCCACCCAGATAACAGGATAGGAAGTTCCAGCCTTGTAGCGTGGGCGCTGAACCCCAACAAACTGAACCATGTCAACCAGATCATCAATTCGGTACCACTTAGGCAGATAGTCCACCATGTCAGCCCCGATGATAAAGTAATAGTCTGTATCTGGATGTTGCTCTGTCAAAATCTTCATGGTGTCGTAGGTGTAGGAAATGCCCTTGCGCTCCAACTCAATGGTTTCAATGGCTAGGCCCTCAATCCCCTCAATTGCCAATTCAAGCATTTTGAGACGATGGTACTCAGGAATGGTTTCTTTTTTGTCCACATGAGGAGGTTGGTATTCAGGCATGAGCAGAACTTGATCCAGTCCCAACTGCTGGCGTACTTGGTCCGCGACAATGAGATGGGCATTGTGAACAGGGTTAAAATTCCCCCCTAAAATCCCAACTTGTTTGCGTTTTTTCTCCTTGATTTCTGGCTCCAACTCTACCTTGGTAAAGGGAGTCAATAGTTCGATTGCCATAGGCTAGTCTCCTTTATTTCTCTGTAAAAACAGTTGTTTGGAGTAGGTTTTTTAGATTTCTTTGACTTTTTTAGAAATCTTGCGATTTTCTTTCTTGCTGGATTGTTTAAACAAAATCAAGATGCGTCCGATTTTTTGGACTGTATCCACACCGATTTCTTCTTCCAAGATTTCAGCTACTTCGTGGATGTTTTCATCAGTGTTTTGCAAGAGAGTTACTTTAATCAATTCACGTGCGTCAAGAGCCTGACGGACGCTGGTTTTGATTTGGTCGTTCAGTCCATTTTTCCCGATTTGGATGATGGGTTTGAGGGTATGTGCCTGGCTGTTGAGGAAGGCACGTTGTTTTGATGTTAATGACATAATTTCTTTAAAAGGGTTTCTTTTTATGCTTTTCTGAAGTGGTGACGGACGTCAGCAAAGTCCTTCGGACTTTCATGACTAAAATTTGAGTCTAAGGTCTCAAATTTTCCGCAGTTGGTACAATCACTTGTACCAACTTACACCACGGCGAAAAGTATTCTCTACGGGGCTCGCCCTGCTCGTCCGAGTTCAGAAAACCCTTTCCTTTCTGTGTTTAAATAATTGCTTTTCGTGTGACGACGGCGACGCCTTCGGGTGCCCAGACGGCGACTTTGGCGGTGCCTGTTACGCGGATCCAGCCTAGGCCTGAGATGACTATGTCAGTCTTGTCCTTGATGTTAAAGACATGTTGGACTAGCCTTGGAAAATCTTCTTTTTCCTTGCTATTTGGTGGAGTTAGAAGTGTTCCGACGTGCTTATCATAAAATGCACTAGCGCCTTCTAGCTTGGTACGATGCAATTTAAGTTCATTGTCAAAGAAGGCTGTGAAACCTTGTTTTTCTCCTGCAATGAAGTCAAAGCGTCCCAAACCACCTAAAAACAGGGTTTGCTCAGGATTAAGCTGATAGGTTTTAGGCTTAATTTCCTTTTTAGGGCTGACATACTTGAGGTTTTTAGCCGTCAAATAGTGGGCCATCTGGTGACGGTGGATGATTCCCGGCGTATCGTAGATATAAGAGCCGTCATCAAGCGGAATCTCAATCTTGTCCAAGGTTGTCCCTGGGAAACGCGAAGTCGTAATGACATTCTGATCACCCGTGATTTCTTGGATAATAGCGTTGATAAGGGTTGACTTTCCAACATTGGTCACGCCGACCACGTAGACATCACGGCCCTTACGGTAGTGTTCAATCTTGTCAATGACTTCCTTAATGGCATGTTTGTTTTGTGCCGAAGTTAGGACGACATCGACTGGACGAAGACCTTCTTCGTGGGCACGTTCCATGAGCCACTGGCTAATCTTACCAGGCTTAACTGACTTAGGGAGGATATCTTTTTTATTGCCTACCAAGAGGACATCATTACCCGATACAAAACGTGGCAAGCCTGGGATAACAGAGCCATTAAAATCAAAGATATCAATGACATTGACCACCAAGGCATCACTGTCTCCCACCTCGTGCAAGAGCTTGAGGAAATCATCGTCCGTCAACTGGACATCCGTGATTTCATTGTAGTGGCGGAGACGGAAACAGCGTTGGCAATAGACTTCGCCAGTCTCCAAACCTTTTTCAAGTGCCGACTGAGGAGTAAATCCAAGTCCAGCCTTGTCTGTCGTCTGAATGGTTGCTCCACAACCAATACAGAGAATTTCTTCCATAGTTAAATTCCTTTTTTATATGTAATCGGTCCGTACTTTTCAGTGATTTTTCGCATCACACGGCGCTCACGAGCTCGGTTAATCTGTGTCTTGATCGAGTCGTGTTGGACCAAGGGTTTGACTAAGATCGAGCGAATGCCAGCACGGTGAGCTGCTCGAATATCTGTCATGAGCTGGTCACCGACCATGACCACTTCCTTTTTCTCATAGTGGAATTCCTTCATGGCACGGTCAATCCCAAATGTGAAGGGCTTCAGAGCCCAATAAACGTAGTCAATCCCAAATTTCTCAACTGCTCGTTGGACACGTTTTTTAGTGTTATTTGATACCACAATGATGCGAATGCCCGCGTCCCGAAGATCATGTAGCCATTGCTTCATTTCTGGCGTCCCGTCAGGGTTGTTCCAAGCAATGAGGGTATTGTCCAAATCGACCAAAACAGCCTTGATTCCCTGCGCCTGCAGGCTTGGGACTGTCAGATCATAGACTGCTTCCACAGCAAAATCTGGCATATAATTTTCAATCGCCATTCTGGCTCCTTTTCTTAACTTTTTTTCGCAATTTTCCTTAATAACAATGACAAAACAATCCACAACCCAGCACTGGCCAAGCTGATGTAGAGCCAAGCATGGGGCTCATCTGTTAAAGGTAGGGGAACATTCATTCCGAAAAAGCCTGTCACGACTGCCAAAACAGCTAGCAAGACTGAAATGATAGTCAAGGTTGTCAAATTATCATTCAGATTATTGTTTAGGATGTTGTTGTAAGATGCTGATAATTGTTGGAGGACTTGAGAAATCAAGTCTGTCATGGACACCAACTGATGAGCCTCAATCATAGCATCATCAAACTGCTCTCTCTCAATTTCGTTAAAACTACGATAAAGGGCATGCCCTTGGATATGTTCTAGTAACATGCGATTTTGCTTGGCAGCCGCAGTAAGATAAACCATACCGGTTTCCAAGTCGGAAAGGGCAAAAAGGTTTTTCTTGGTCGTCCTCTGACGCAAGAGACCATTGACCTCATCCTTACTCTTGTCCATCTGCTCGATGACAGGATAGTAGGCATTGCTGATGATTTCCAGACTGGCAAAGAGAAACTTGTAAATCGAAAGCGTGTCATGACTGTCTAGATAACGGGTCATTTGTTCAATGACATAAGCATTCTTGGTATTACTAATGGTAATCAGGCGACGATGTTCCACGATAAAGGTCATAGGAAAGGCTTCGTAGTATTCCTTGTCCTTTTTCAAGTGCAAGACATTGTAGATAAAGGTCACAGTCCCATTTTCGCGGTGATAATCCATGTGGGCTCGCTCATTCCTATCCAGTGCGTATTCAATGGTTTCCTTGTCCAAACCGTAGATTTCAGAAAGGTCCTCTAGTTTTTTCAACTTGTCCAAATCTAGGTTAATCCAGGCACAGCCATTGCCCAACTGTTTTTCTAAAAACATCTTCTCTCCTTTACCAAACTCTTTCTATTGTACCATAAATCTGCTAAAATTTCAGGCCTGGTCTGTCCGAGAGAAATTGCTGACAACGGTGATATTTCGGTTAGGGACAAAGTGAAGGGCTTGCTCCTCACTACGAAGCTGGGTCGTACGAATACCGACACTAACCACCTTGCCCGATACAGTAATGGGGCCATTTGTCAGAACAACCTCATCTCCCACATCCAGTTGATGTTCAAAGAGGATGAAAAAGCCATTGATGACATCAGATAGAAAGCCTTGGGCTCCCATCCCAATCGCCACCCCAGCAATACCAGCTCCAGCCAGCAAACTAGAAACTGGCAAACCTAAAATCGACAAAATGCAGTAGAGTAAAAAGAAATATAGCGTATAATTAAACACATTTTCTAGTAAACGCGAAATAGTCTTTTGGCGCCCGACATCATGACGAGACATTTTTAGAGAAGGTTTGACAATTCTCTGCACCATAGTATGAAGTATTTTTTTAGCAATATAAAATACAATCAAAAGCAGTAAAAGAGAAATGACCTTGGTTAGAATATTCTCGATAATGGTTGTCACATCTAGCTTTTCAATATAAGCTTGAATAAATTTTTGCATAGAAAACTCCTTTCATTTATTATACCATACTTTCATAAAGTGTCATTCTCCATAAATATTCAAAAAATAGACAGAAAATTCTTGATTTTATCTATCATTTATACTATAATCATAATCACTACACAAAAAGGAGATTATTATGAAAAAATTCATTCATACTTGGAATAAGGCAAGCCTGATCAAACGAATTTTGATTGGCATGCTTATTGGAGGAACTCTAGGACTGACACTTCCTAACATTTCAGGAATTGGCCTGCTCGGAGATCTCTTTGTTGGTGGCCTTAAAGCCATCGCACCAATTCTGGTCTTTGCCCTCGTTGCCAATGCCCTATCCCAACATCAAAAGGGACAAGATAGCAATATGAAAACGGTTATCTTCCTTTACTTGGTAGGAACCTTCGCCGCTGCCCTTATCGCTGTACTAGCAAGTTTCATCGTCCCTGTTGAAATTACCCTAAATAGTGCTAATACCGATATTGCTCCACCAGATGGAATTGGACAGGTCCTCAGCAACCTCTTGCTCAAATTGGTTGACAATCCAGTCAATGCCCTCATTACTGCCAACTACATCGGTATCCTATCTTGGGCAGTTGTTTTCGGGATTGCCATGAGAGAAGCCAGCAAAAATAGTAAAGAATTACTCAAGACTATGGCTGATGTGACTTCTAAGATTGTCGAATGGATCATTAACCTAGCTCCATTTGGAATTCTTGGTCTTGTCTTCAAAACCATCTCTGATAAGGGGATCGGAAGCCTAGCCAACTATGGAATCTTACTTGCCCTCCTGGTGACAACTATGTTCTTTGTGGCTCTAGTAGTCAACCCATTGATTGCCTTCCTCTTTATGAAGAGAAATCCTTATCCCCTCGTTTGGAAATGTTTGCGTGTCAGCGGTGTGACAGCCTTCTTCACTCGTAGTTCTGCGGCTAACATCCCTGTCAACATGAAACTTTGTCACGACCTTGGACTGGATCCAGATACCTATTCTGTTTCTATCCCACTTGGATCTACTATCAATATGGCCGGAGCAGCGATTACCATTAACGTTTTAACCCTTGCTGCAGTAAATACTTTGGGAATCCCTGTTGACTTTGCAACAGCCTTTGTCCTTAGTGTAGTTGCAGCAATCTCAGCCTGTGGTGCTTCTGGTATTGCCGGAGGATCCCTCCTTCTTATCCCAGTTGCTTGTAGTCTTTTCGGTATTTCTAACGATATTGCCATGCAAGTTGTCGGAGTTGGTTTTGTCATTGGCGTCATCCAAGACTCATGTGAAACAGCCCTCAACTCGTCTACAGACGTCCTCTTTACTGCCGTTGCCGAATACGCAGCAGCCCGTAAAAAATAGCACATAAAGACAAGCCTGCTCAGGTCTTGTCTTTTACGCTTTTATTCTAACTTATCAGGAAATTCTTATGTCTATTAGCCAACGTACGACCAAGCTCATCTTAGCCACCTGTCTTGCCTGTTTTCTTGCTTATTTTCTCAATCTTTCCTCAGCAGTTTCGGCTGGAATTATCGCTCTCTTGAGCCTATCTGATACGCGTAGAAGTACCTTAAAACTGGCTCGCAATCGACTCTTTTCCATGCTCCTAGCTCTGGCTATCGGTGTTCTAGCTTTTCACTTAAGCGGATTTCATATCTGGAGCCTTGGCCTCTATCTGGCACTCTACGTTCCCCTAGCCTACAAGATGGGCTGGGAAATTGGCATCACACCAAGCACTGTTTTGGTGAGCCATCTCTTGGTGCAAGAGTCAACCTCACCAGACCTTCTAGTCAATGAATTCCTTCTCTTTGCTATCGGTACAGGATTTGCTTTACTGGTCAATCTCTACATGCCTTCACGAGAAGAGAAAATTCAGCACTACCACTTGCTAGTCGAAGAAAAGTTAAAAGATATCCTCCATCGCTTTAAATATTATTTATCCAGAGGAGATGGACGCAACCGAGCACAGCTGGTAGAAGAATTAGACACGCTTTTGGAAGAAGCCCTCAGACTGGTCTATTTGGATCACTCTGACCACCTCTTTCACCAGACCGACTACCATATCCACTACTTTGAGATGAGACAGCGACAAAGTCGTATCCTGAGAAACATGGCCCAGCAGATCAACACCTGTCATCTAGCTGCCAGTGAGAGCCTGATTTTAGCCCAACTCTTTTCAAAAATTGCTGGCCAACTGAGCCAGACCAATCCTGCTTCTGATTTGCTAGATGAAATTGAACGCTATCTGGAAGTCTTCCGTAACCGCAGTCTGCCCAAGACAAGAGAAGAATTTGAAACCCGTGCCACTCTTCTTCAACTCCTACGCGAAGCCAAAACCTTCATCCAAGTGAAAGTTAATTTTTACAAAAAATATGGACAGTAATACTCTTCGAAAATCTCTTCAAACTAGGTTAGCGTCGCCTTGTCGTATATAGGTTACTGACTTCGTCAGTTCTATCCACAACCTCAAAACGGTGTTTTGAGCAGCCTGCGGCTAGCTTCCTAGTTTGCTCTTTGATTTTCGAAGAGTATAAAAAAGAAAACTTCAGACCAATCACAAAAGGTGAATATCTGAAGTTTTCTTTTATTTGTAAGTTATCACCATAAAGGTTAATAGTAGAACAAATAAAGCCAAACTCACTAATAAGGTGAGCACCTTGACCAAGGTGTTGCTCTGCCAGTAACTTGGTTTACCAATATTACTAGTGGCATCCATGGAAAATAGTTGATTTTGACGGGGTTGGATGGTTACCAATACAATCAAAGCAATAGAGAGGACAATAGCTAAAACAATTAGTATTTCAATCATAGGCCTACCTCAAAATTCCCAGCAAAGTAAAGAGCAAACCAATCAGAATCATTAAACCCAAGATGAGTGAAAAAGTTTTACTAATCTTTTCCCCTCGGGTTTCTTTTTCCTTCTTGATAGGTTTTTGTTTCAACTCTTCCATGCGACCTTCAACGTCTTTGTAAAATAAATCTTCCTCTGACATATTAGCCTCCTAAAACAGTTTGCATGGTTTCCTGATATCGTACCAAGTCAACATAATTTGCATGTTGACCTTGTTTACCAAGTGCCTGATTCATTTGATCAACATCTGAAAGAGCCAATTTAATAGTCTCAACCAAAGCAGAAACTTCACTACTTTCAAATAGATGTTCTGGAGCGATATAAAGTCGATTGTGCACCGTCTGATTAAATCCAAGAATCAACACATTATGCTCAAAGGCCTGACGAACTGCCTGCAATAACTCATTGCTATAGTTGATATCCAAGTAAATATCCGACAGTTGATACAACTCCTGAATCTTCTGTGGACTAGCGTTCTGATAAAGGACCACATTAGGATAGCGAAGCATGTCTAAGAGCTTAGAAGACATCTCTGTCACCGCTGCGATACGGAAAGTAACATCAGGCAAGGCTTCTATGATTGCTTCTACTTGCTCAATCTGATCTGAATTAGTCAAGATTAAGGCATCTCGTCTTAGGAAGTTATCACGTTTGAACTGATAATGGTAACCCAAATGCACAAACTGAGCATGGTATTTCTCGTCAGTCAACTCTAAAGCGCGCTCATAAGTCGCCTTATTGGGAATGATGATTTTCTTAGTACGCACATTATCACTTTCCAAAATCAACTGCATATTGCCTGGAATGGCATCATAGAGAGGTTCCTGCCAAACCAAAACATCTGAGCCAGATTTATCTGGATGATGGAAGGAAACTAAGAAAGGAGTCGCTAGAGTATTAAAGATAAGCTGACTTGTATCTATTTCCAAATCTTGCAAAAAGAAGGTGATAAATTCAACCTTATTTGCAAAGTAACGCATGGACTGACCAGGCAAAGTCAATAAGATATCTCCCGTCACATGGTTTTCAAGTAAAACTTGTTGACTGTTGACATCTTGGTAAACTGTCATAACCGGCTCACTATCTGCGCTATAGGTCGTTGTAGCAAAGCAAGCACCAAAGCGATTGTAATGGTCAATCTGGCGTACTCTTCCTTCCAAGTCTTTCCAATCTACCTGTTTAACCAATCGAGCCTGCATTCCATCTGCAAAGTGAATTACAGCCCTCTCCTGTAGTAAATCATTAATAGTGGCCGAACTATTATTCCCCATAATTTCCCAAAAATCTGGAACGGGAACTTGATTAAAATAGAGAGGTTTTCCATCCTCGTAACCTAGATAATAGGTAAAAGGAGAAACCAGACCATCAGGCAGAAAACCATCTGCATCGATGACTACTCCAAGTTGGGAAAGACCAGTAGCTACTAGACTTTCATGTAAATCTCGACTTTCCTGACTATAACGATCATAAAGTTCAATCATGGAGCACCTCCTCTACTGTTTTCTTCCACTTTTCTAACATTTCTTTGGTTAAGAAGCCTTCCGCAATTTGATAAGAATGGGCACGCATAGCTTCCAAGCGATTTTCTTGATACAATTGACAAATCTTAGCCACAAAGGCTTGCTTGATTTGGTCTTCTACATGGTCATATGAACTTGGAATCAAATAACCATTTTGCCCATCTTCTATAAATGTCTGATTACCATAAGGCACATCAAAACCGATTAGGGGGAGACCTGAACCAACTGCTTCCATCAAAGTCAAACCAAAGCCTTCGCTGGTAGAAGCCGTCAAGTAGACCTCATACTGGCTATAAATCTGCGCAAGATCCGCATGCCCCTTGAGTTGGATATAGTCCCCAGCCTGATGAGTTGCAATAATGTCTCTAAGCAGAGAATCTTCTCCACCACTACCATAAATATCAAAGGTTAATTCAGGCATTTCCTTATGAGCCTCAATGACTGCCTTGACCAACCAATCAATGTGTTTTTCTTTGGCAAGACGTGAAGCCGTAATCAATGAAAATGGCTTACGTCCCTGACTTGACTCAGTTAATGCACCAATACTTCCTACAGGAATGGTAACAATCTTTGGTTGGTGCTGGGTGTATTTGGCAAATTGCTCTTCTAACACTTCCTTCTGTCTATCAGTTGATACGATAAAGAAATCAACCTTATCTGCATTGGTAAACTGGTAGTCATAATAGTTATTCCAAAGGATGTAATCCTCATTTGTAACATTTTCACTATAATGCTCCGCATGGACAACTACTGCTAAATGCGCTAGCTGTGCTTCCTCAAAAACAACCTGTCCAATGCCTGTCTCCCTATCAAGAATGACCAAATCAGACTTGTTCAAATTCAAGGATTTCATAAAGGCACGCATAAAGGCTTGCTTTCCATAGAAAATCTTATCCTTGAAACGGTAAACTTCTTCCTTCCCTTGATTCATCAAGATATCATAGACTGGAGTCCCGTCTTCATTGTAAAAGGTTCGCTGATATAATACTGCAACATTGTCCTTGGGAGCAAAATATTCAGTGCAGTAACGAGTATAAGAAAAGTAATCCTTACGAATCAGTTTTCCTTGAAAGACATACTCGGCATGTTGAACCAAGTCCTTGTTCTCATCCACCAAATAACAGGTAACAAACTTATCTTGGTCAGAAAAGAAGACACGCAAGACCTTCCCATTCTTTTCTCTGCGACTTTCGACACCACCAAAATAAGTCAAGACATCATCCACTGTCACACTTGTCGGTGCAATTTTGATATCTGTAAAATGATTATAAAGCCAGATCACTTGATCATCATCAAAACCAATATTGGCGGTTAAGTGCTGAATATTATCGGCTAAAATCATATCTGTAAAGATAAACTTAGAGGACAGATTTAATTTCCGAAAAACACCAGCACGGTAGGCTTGGGCATATTCAACACCACTACTAGCCCATCCAATGCCTAAATTTATATTATAAATTGTCATATATTCTCCTCTTATGGGAAATGAGTCATAATTTCACCTTTAGAAGTAACTTCAACAAGTCCCATCAAAAGATTACGTACCATATCAGACCGAATCTGTTCTTTCATGGTTTCAAAACCATCATAAGCCTCCTGATAATACTCTACTATAGGATTTTTCTGAGCAGCCGGCTGATTCCCTATCGCCATAGTCAATTGTTGTAAATAATCTACCTGCTCTACCCAGTTATCATCAATAGCTTTCAGCATAGATAGACGCAAAAACGTCTGATATAAATCATGACTTTCCAATAAAATTCTTTTTTCTAGCAATTCCTCTTCAATAACTTTTTTAATAAAAGAACGAACCTGATTCTTATCTGTTACACATATTTCTTCAGGTATTTCCCTAATACTAAAACTGATATTGGTCACAATAAAATGAAAAAGTTCCTCACGACTAGTGTAATTCGATTCAACAACTTCCTCAATATAGCTATCAATAATTTCAGATACCACTTCGTCCAAATTACGTGTACCATTTATCAAGCGATCTCGCTCCTTATAGACCATATCTCTTTGGATATTCATGCTTTCAGCATACTCCAGAGTCTGACGTCGTGCAGAACGTCCTGCACTATCACTTGCATGCTGTGCTTTTTCAACAAGCCTACGATATTTATGTCCCTTTAAAACCTCTGGTTTGGTCATATCTTTAACTTGATAATCCTGATAACGTTTATGAACCCAATTCGGCCCAAACTTCTTTATAACATCGTCTTCAAGAGATACAAAAAACTTACTCATCCCAGGATCCCCTTGACGACCAGAACGTCCACGAATCTGTAAATCAATCCGTTGACTTTCCATCCGCTCTGTTCCGATTACAATCAATCCTCCAAGTTCTGCAACTCCCTTACCAAGTTTAATATCCGTACCACGTCCTGCCATAGAGGTAGCTACTGTCACAGCCCCCATCTGACCTGACTCGGAGATAATCTGAGCCTCACGCGCCGCATTATTAGCATTTAGAACATTATGGGCAATCCCTTCACGTAATAAAAGAGATGAGTAAAGATGGGACATCTCCACAGAACCAACAAAAACCAATAAAGGATTTCCCTTAGCATGGTATTCTTTGATATACTCCAAAGAAGCATACACTTTTTCAGGTAACGTTACATACAAATTGTCTGGATAATCAATCCGTTGTTTCGGACGATTGGTTGGAATACGAATAACTGCCATATTATAAGTTTCAAGAAACTCTTTTTCTGCAACCTTACCTGTTCCTGTCATCCCCGATATCTTATTAAACATCTTAAAGAGACTCTGATAGGTTATGGAAGCCATGGCTCTTGTTTCTGGAGACAATTTAACATGCTCCTTCGCCTCAATTGCCTGATGAAGTCCCCCTTGCAATTTGGTCATTTCCATAAGACGTCCTGTCCCCTTATCAACCAGTACCATTTCATCCCCTCGAACGATATAGTCCTTATCTCTTGTATAAAGTTTATGAGCCCTTATTGCATAGACTAGATGACGAGCAAAAACCGCATGTTCTTCCTTGTAAAAATGATCTATTCCTAAAAAGCTTTCAGCAGCCTTAGCACCTTTAGTGGTCAACCAAACTTCATCTTTCTCCTCTTTAAAAATGTAATCCTCACCTTCAACCAAGGTCGTTACCAGCGTATCAATAATACCGTAGTGATTAGATTGAACACGCGGAGCACCGGCAACAATCAAAGGAGTTTGAGCACTATCAAGTAAAATATCATCAATTTCATCAATGATTACATAATCAAAAGGACGTAAAAATTTAGATGACTCATCAGAAGCTAAATTATCATTCAGATAATCAAATCCCAATACACTATTGGTTGTGTATATAATATCTGATCCATAAATAAGTCTTTTTTCCTCAGGTGTGTATTCTTCATTAGGATCACCTGTAAAGGGAATTCCAACAGACAAGCCTAAAAAACGGTAAACCTGGCCCATTTCCTCCGCATCACGCTTGGCAAGATATTCATTCGTTGTAATAACCATCGTTCCCTTGCCCGTCAGCGCATTGAGGTAAACGGGCATAGTAGCTGTCAAGGTTTTCCCCTCGCCTGTATTCATCTCCGCTACATTACCTTGATGAATAACAATTCCTCCCATGACCTGTACATCATAGGGGAACATTCCTAACACTCGTTTATCTGCTTCACGTACTACTGCAAATGCCTCAACCAAAAGATCATCCACCGTTTCTCCTTTAGCAAGACGTTGTCGGAATTCTAGTGTTTTTGCCGCTAATTTTTGATCTGAGAGAGACTCCATTTCCCCTTTTAGGGCATTAATCTTTTTTAAGATCCTTTTGACTTTCCTCAACTGAAAATCTTGACTAAAATTTTTAATCACGATTCATCTCCTCGATATAAAAATCATAAAAGTCTAACGACTCAAAACCTGCACTCAAAAGAGACACTTCATAGGTGTAAGCTTCTTTGGGGTAAGTAAACATAAATTGTTTAACTTTTTCTACCTTTTCCTCAATTACAGTTTCATAGCGATCAAAAAATCTAATTTTTATGTATAAACCTTGTTCTGGTTGACAATCAAAATTCATACACATTTGATAATCCTGTCCTCGTTTTAATAAAGGCAGACTAACTTGAGTTCTAGCTCCTTGATAGTTCAAACTAGAAAACCAGCTCCTCAGAATTTCTCCAGATGTTAACAAAGGATTATAGAGACTGACATGCTGGTAGCTATGATAAGTCACCCGAGTGCCGTACATAAATGTCCCCCCAACTTCTCCCCACTCTATTCCTTGTCTTTGTTTGATAATCATTCATCACCTCTCCCAAAATCTGCTTCTAAGACCATACGATAAAAGTGCAAAAACCAAGCCACATTGGTATTCGTATCATCATTATGTCGTCCCGCTGTTCCTTTGGAAAGTATTTTCGCTCCTGTATGGCATAAGTGATCAACTAGTTGTTCATAAGCATGACTATCCATATCTTCATCCTTCATATAAGATAGGCCAAAGGTTGTATTTGAAAAATCTGCTTGTTTAAAAACTTTCCAAAAACGTTGATCCAATTCCAACATATGTTTAGAGCTAACTCCTCCAGTTTGATGGTGCAGAATATCAAAGGATGTATTAAATACTCCTGGAGCTTCTAACCTTCCACGACTAGCGATTGTTCCAATATTGGCAAGAGGTTTACCGACAATAATAGCATGAGGTTCAAAGGAGGCACCATAATAAAGAGATGGAAATGTTCCCATAGAAAGACCTGACAAAATCAAATCTTTTTTATCAAATCCTAGATAATCTAGATAGTGAAGAATCGTTTCCTTTACCTTATTTTCTAGCTCATCACTTCCCAAATAAAAGGCACCACCTTCAAGACGTGGATCAGAAAACAAGATAAAGGGACATCCAAGATTTTTCATCATGTAGTATCCTTCAAAACCTTCCGCAGAACGATATCCTGCAAAGTACACATTCAATGGAGGCTTAAAATCTCCAGGATGGAAGAAATAATTAATTTCTTCACGCTTACTATCGTGTAAGATATTTCCCCCCAAGAAAAACTTCCCAAATTGCTTACGAGTCCAACGTCTGTGTAGACTTCCTAATCGAAGCACTCCCTGACCACGTGCTAAAATTGAGATTGCTAAATAACCTTTGGATTCGCCCGGAATGACGAATGCCTTTTCCAAATCAGACTCATTTAGGATTATCTCCTCTGCAATTTCTGAAACTGAACCTTTTCTTATTTTCTTGATGCTAACTTGAAATTCTATCCCATCACTTTTTTCATACTCCAACCACAATTCAATAGGATATTCTTCCTCTAACATCACATTATAGCTCCAAAAAGCTAACTGCGAAAATTCTTCTCCAAAATCTCCCTCTAATGTTAAATGTTCAAACCCTTGATAAGAAATCGAACCCTTAAAACTAGGGTTAACCTGTAACATAAACGGCTTCAACTTATCTCCATATCCGCCACCAAACAGCGAAGTCGATAAATCTTCCAATAAGGTTTGAGGTTCTGAAAAATCAACAGCCTGAGCACAAGATTTTTTCAAAAATGATAAGATGGTCAAGTCTGTAGTTTCAAAATTTTTGTTATAAAAAAGAGTATGAGGTTCTATGTTATTCATAAACGGAAGTAAATCTTTCAGATACTGACCGTCCTCTATTAAAACAACATGAAAACTAGTAATTCCATCCATTTCCATCATTTTTCTCAAAGCAAGAGAAGAATCAGGACAAAAATAATACCAGTCCATATTATCAGGAATTTCAAAACAATGTTTCCAGTTATCAATTCCAATTTGTAAGATTTTAAGATTCTTTGACATCTGTGATTTCTCCTATCCAATTTTGGAGTTTTTCTAAAAACATCTGTCCCGTATGTTCTTTGATTTTTTCTACAGAGTAAATCAAAGCTTGATTCCACTCCTTAAGTGTATCCAAATAATAATGGATTGCCTTTTGAAGTTCTGATAAATCAGAAATAAGATATCCGTTCTTTAAATGATCCACATAAACTGTTTTCACTCGATTAATTTGAGGAATCCCTGCACTAATTCCAGCAATTTGAGTATAAAGATGAGGAAGTTTACTTAAGTCTACAATTAAACGTACAAACTCCAAGGTTTTAATTAAATCCAGTTCATCATTCATATTAACGACTTGATATCTCAGTTCCTCTACTTTATTATCCTCTAAAGGATTTTCTGAATCGCCATAACCCGCATCTTTTTCCAACGATTGACTATCGATTCTCTCTTGTATAATCTTCTGAATTAAATCTTCAAACTGCTCTATTAGTCCTTCATCCGTCGCAAAGGTACCAAATATCAATTCCACATCTTTTGTTTTCGAAACAAAATCTAATATTTGATATATGCCCTCTTCATCAATCCCCTCTTTAAAATCCAGTTGGTAATAAATAAAAGAGGTTTTTCTTGTCTGGCTACGCCCCAAACGTAGGCGAGTATCAAAAGGAGACAAATGTTTAAAATATTGTTCATTCTCTGGATATAATTCTTTCAAAATATGAAGACTATCTTCCCTATCTACCAAGGTAAAATCTACCTTATTGAATACTGGCAATAAAGTGGGAAATGTATCTTGAGGATTTCGATCAATAAAGAGACTCAAAATCTTATGACTTTCCTCAGGTAGAGTCTTCAAAACCAAATCGTTATGAACTTGATGTGCTGGAATAATAAATAAATTACTCTTTTTATAAATTTTACTTAGTCGTTTTTCAAAAAATTCCTCTATTACCTCTTCTATATTGTGATAAGTCAATGATTTAAATCGATAACCGAATATTGGATTAATCTCAATACGTCCACCATCCTGCAAGTGCTCTCTAAACTGCCAAATTCCTTTAGTATTCAGATAATCTTGATAGTAAGCTACATCATCCTTAAAATAAATAACGCTAGATACTAGCCCCCTATCATCCATAATAAACTGTTCAGAACGTTGACCTTCACTATTGAAGTATTGGATATGACTAATAAAACCTTCTACACCATGTTCTACCTGTGCGTACGGTCTACCTTTCCTCTGCACCAATATAGCAAATGGACTATAGATAAATTCACACTCACTATCCCATTCAATATCTTTAAGACTTAAAATCTGTGAGTGTTCCACAGAAAAATCTTGCATATCATCAAATACAGAATAAGCCTCTGTCTCCAAAACACTATGACGATGTAAAAAATATCGAAGATGAGGTTGGTAGGACAAAATCAACAGTTGAGAACGAAAGCCCTGATCCTGTAATAATCTGATTTGATTAAAGGTATCATCAAATTCAAGTTTAAAAAAAGTACGATACCAAGGAATTAAATCAAAATGCCATGGTCTATCAGTCCCATACCATGCTGGAATAAAATAATACATCGTAACCTCCTAGATAAGTGGTTTATATGTTTCGTTCATTCTTAAAGCCTTTACTTCATCTTTTACATTAAAAATCATTCCATTCAGCATTAAAAACAAACCAGGAATCATGGCCACTCGCAACAGTTTTTCATCAGACAAAACAAGGAGCATTGGCAAGCCCGCCATAACAACATTAATGATTCCTCCTACAATAGAAAATCGGAAAACTAGACCGTTGATAAAACGACTGGTCTCCTCACCTGGATATACTCCATAGATATATTCACCTGACTTTTTCATTCGATCAGCAATCTGATCTCCACTTATATTTACAAATGCAAATGCAATACTAAAAATAAATAAAATGCCTATATATAAATAAATCCATAATGGTTCACCCATTTTATATTGACCAGACAACTCCATATAGATAGGATTCTCTGGAAATAAAGCATGTAGAAGAAGCAATACATAAGTAGGTAAACTCATAAAAGTCATAACATACATATAAGGCATTCCCCCAGCAGGATTTAGCATCACCTCAAAATAAGAATATCTCTTAAATCGGCTATGCAAACCAATTTTATGTACAGGTAAACGATAGCGCGCTCGATATAAAATGGAAACAATATAGGTGAAAAGGATGCCCATCAGAACTAATAATAGAATACTGATATAAGATATATGGATAACTTTAAACGTTTCAATCATATCCTGTGGAATAGTCAATATCATACTAGATAGCAAAATAACCATAGGACCTCCCAAACCATTGCTGGCATTTATATCTGACAACCAAACTAAGAAGAAAGTGCCCGCAATCAGTAACAGAGTATTCATAAAGGTAATAACAATTGGAGAAAAGGATGCCTGAATGGGAAGGTTTAGGGAAATAGCCAACGACTGGATAATCGAAATAAATAAGGTTAGGTACATTTTCCTTCTATCTTGCACCTCTATTGAGAGAGATGAAATCCCTAAACGTTTAGAAAAGGATAACATTTGCCATAAAAGTGTCGCAGACATCCAAGGAGAAAGACCTACCGACATCAAAGAAAGACTCCTAAGGTTTCCACCTGTAAGAGCTGTAGAAAAAGCTAAATAGGCAGTTGAACCACCTAAAAAATCTCTACTATTCACATTAACAAAAGGAAGAGATAATCTACTTCCCAAGACATAAATAAAAATCAAAAACAGGGTCACAAGACCTTTTTTCACTATTATAGACGAAAAAATATTTTTCATAACGAATCCTTACATAAAAATCAATATAGTATTTTTTATTCTTTCCACTACACAGTAGAAAAGGAATAGAAAATAACCCAGTAAATCATGTTAGAAACCTTAGTCATTTTCCGCTTTATTTTTGAGCGCTAGCTCTTATCATTTCAAAGTTAAAACTAAAATACTATTTTATTATCAAAGTCCCCTAGACAAACGATGTCAAAGTGTTTATCCAAGATAGCACTTTGACAGGAAATTTCTGTTAATACTCAATGAAAATCAAAGAGCAAACTAGGAAACTAGCCGCAGGTTGCTCAAAACACTGTTTTGAGGTTGTAGATTGAACTGACGAAGTCAGTAACCATACATACGGCAAGGCGACGTTGACGTGGTTTGAAGAGATTTTCGAAGAGTATAAAAATATACTTTGCTCACACTTACCGAGGCAGAACTAAGTTAAATGTCAACACTATTTGTTGTCAAAATATAAATAGAAGTTAAATTTATACTAAAAAATTTTAACTCTATATACAATTCTAGCCTTTCTATTATATCAAAAAAAGCAGAATAAATCTGCTTTCAAGTGTCCACAAGATAGGGATATCCCCATTCATGATCTAGCTTCTTTATTCAATAGCAAGGCTTCTTCGCATGTTTTATGTTCACAAAATATCACCGTTTCTCAAACGAGATGTCTTGATACTCTTAGATAATCCCTGCAGACTACATTAGTATCGTTTCTCCCTACACAAACACTGTCATTTATAGGCTAAGAGAGACTTTTTAATCGCTTAATAAATACAAAAGTTCTGCATAGCGTTTAAAGATATCCGTATTTTGAAGTCCTGCTTCTTTTGCTTGATTGTAACGCCTTTTTAAATTCATGACTATATTTTCTCTCTCATCTGCTACATTCCAGCCTTTAATAGCATAAACCGCCATCCGTTCCATCAAACATTCCAAAACATCCTCTAATAACTTTTCAGTTACCCTACTGCTAATACTGTCTATTCCCACTCTATAATTATAGAGTGCCTTATGAATATAAGTCGAACGGCATGACTCTGCAAAAAGACGATAATTAGTACGAGTATCTTCAACCATTTTTCCTTTAGGGAAGGAAATGATATCAAATAATCTACGCGCAAACAGAATTCCCCAACTTGTTATAAAAGATAAATCCCTACGTTCCAACAAGGGTAGTTGCTGGATGAGTTCCTCGCCACTATAGTGAGTCTCATAATAATCCTCAAAGAGATGAATCAAATAAACATTGCGTTCTTGATGAAATTCTTGATAATTGGATACAACTACTTCTGCATCATTAAGCAAGGCTGCTCGATACAAATCCTCTACATAAGTCGGTTCTATCCAATCATCTGAATCAACAAATGATAAAAACTCCCCTTGTGCTCTCGCAATACCAACATTTCGAGCATCTGATAAGCCACCATTTTCCTTTTCAATATAATGAAAACGACTATCCCTCGCAACAAACTCCTGACAGATAGCACCCGATCCATCTGATGAACCATCATTAATCAACAGAACCTCTATATTTGAATAAGTTTGATTGGCAATACTATCCAAACACATCCGTAGATAAGTCTCAACATTATAAATTGGAACAATTAGACTAATTATTGGCTGAGGATAAGTGACCCTTTCTCGAATTTCTGATACAAATGATTCATATTCTCTAATCGCCTTCGATGTTGGAAAACCGGATATTCTATATGTCACTATATTTTCCATTCTTTTAAAATAATGGAAAGTTGGTAGTCCCATCCTGTCAATTTGTTGGAACATTCTTTTAAAGATTTCCAATTCATGCAATACTTTAAGTTCATTCATATTTTGTGATGTACTAGCATCGTGTGTTCTGTAGATATAAGTATTGTCTCTCACATAAACAACTGACTCAACTCCAAGATATAAATGAAAGAAGAAATTCAAGTCTTCTGCATAG
This sequence comes from uncultured Streptococcus sp., assembly GCA_963517545.1. GTDB lineage: Bacteria > Bacillota > Bacilli > Lactobacillales > Streptococcaceae > Streptococcus. Next base: position 21,533 of record CAUQGR010000019.1, read on the forward strand.
CTTAATTGTTCATCAAACAAAAGATTTCCAATGATTTCTCTTTTTATTAATTTAGATGAAATAGAGTAAAAACTATGATCAAGCTCTCCCAATCTTGGAAGAATTTCTAAAAAAGAATCTCTACTTCTTGTCCCAATATTAAGAAATTCATCGTCCTCCCTCGAATAAATTCTAAAATAAAATACACCATCCTGAGCAAATCGTTTATAAGTAGAAATTGCTACATCTGTATCATTCTCTTTAAGAGCAGTATAAAGAACATCTAAATAGTTTGGCTCAACCCAATCATCTGAATCAATAAAAGTAATGTACGCCCCCCCCCCGAACGTTCGAGTCCTAAGTTACGGGCAGAAGCTGTACCACCATTGTCCTTTTCAAAATAACGAAAACGACTATCATTCTCTACATACTCCTGACAGATCATTCCAGTTGAATCGGTTGAACCATCATTGACAAGTAACACTTCAAAATTAGTATAAGTCTGATTCAGAATACTGTCCAAACACTGACGCAAATACTTCTCTGTATTATAAATCGGAACGATAATACTGATTAATTCATTATTCATCTTGCTTCTCCAGTTCTAGCTGATTGATAATACTTTCTAAATTAAGAAGGTCAATCTTATTTTTCAACTTTTCCCTTTCTTCTTCATATCCATAGAATTCCAACTCTGATAATCTTCTTTTCAACACATAGTCATACATTCTATATGTTTTTACAATATCAATCCCGTCCATATCTTTGGTTTCACGAATTCTTTCTTCCAAAGCATCAATATAATCCATATGTGATAAGTTGAAAGTATTAGATAAACTATTTGGATTATATCGATAAGCATAGACAAGCTGATTACTTACCGTTATCTTTTCTGCTTTTAAATAAAGTTTCCAGGTTGTAAATTGATCTTCTGCGTATTTTCCATAAGGATAACGAATACCATCAAATAGACTAAGTTTATATAATTTTCCCCAAGCAGTTGAAAAACGTAAGAAATTTACATCTACCATATCATCCAGTTGTTGAACGGCATCAATATTATCGATAAAAGTAATCGGTAACTTAGGGATATAGTGATCCGTAAAGAATTGAAAATAAGGTTCTTCAAAGAAGCAAAAGAAACCTACTACTAAGTCTGATTCCCCAAGAAGACTAGTTGCATATAGTTTTTCCAAAGCTTGCTCCATCAAAAAATCATCTGAATCAACAAAGGTTACATACTCTCCTCTAGCTCTGTCTAAAGCATAATTTCGCGCATCTGACAATCCTCCGTTTTCCTTCACAAAATAACGAATACGATTGTCACCTTCCGCATACTCCCGACAAATCTCATCAGAAGCATCTGTCGAACCATCATTTATCAATAATACTTCAATCTCTTGGTAAGTCTGATTCAAAATACTATCTAGACATTGTCGTAAATACTGTTCAACATTGTATACAGGTACAATTACACTAATTAAAGGGTATTTCTTCATGTTATCTTCCTAATATTTATCAACTAAATAAGCTTCTTATTTTTTCAACCATCTTTTCAGGTTCATCCTTTTTACAAATATAGCTTGCTTTTCCTGCAGTATGATCTGTACTATCAAATGTCAATATTGGTTTTCCAAGATTGTTGACTTTTTCTATAATATGATCAACTTCTGCTTCATAATTAATATCCAAATAAAAATCGATTTCTTCCAATACTTTTATCAAATTCATTGGATTATAAGCTGGATAGATTCTTACATTTAAATATCTTTGCAAGTCTACAATTTCAGATGCAAATTCTGTTGGAGCTAAAATAGAAAAATGAATATACGGCAATTCTCTTATTAGATACTCTAACTGTTCCATACGACAAGTATTCGTAAAAATGGCTGTATGATATAGAGGGGAATCAATAAGAGAATCCAAACCTTTTTCAAAATTCATCTTCCTCATAACAATATCAGACCATTCCAAACCATGATAGAACCACCATTCATTTCTAAAACGGTTTAAATTGATACCATACCATGGTTTTTCGCCAGTATAATGAATAATTCTAGCTTCTTTCTCCGCAACTAGAGAATCCTGATACCATGAAGCAATCTGATAGTTTCTTGCGACAGTATCCATACCTACCATGAAATTATATTTTTGAGGTAATTTTTTCCACCGTTTCTGAAATAAAATATTTAAAATACCTTGATCTCCAAAACTACTCTCATGAAATTGATTTGTTAGTTCAAATAACTGTTCAGTAACCCCTTCAGCCCTCCAGGCATCAACATCAATCAACATCACACCAGAATTAAAGGAATCACTTGTCAGATCATCTTCTACAGCAGCCATTGGAAAATCACCTAAATCTTCTAAAAATAAAGCATCCAAGCTCCCTCTCACGATAACATCTGAATCTAAATAGATAGCTCTATTCTCTTCAACAAATTGTGGAATAAAATAACGAAAAAAAGCTGCATAACTTAAATGAGAAAGCGGTAAATGATAATTTTTCAGACTGTGACTGCTAATTTTCACATTCACAATTTCTGAAAATAAAGGTTCCAACCGCTTTGTCATTAATTGAAACCATTCTGAAGGCATGTCATCATTAAATATATAGAACTTTACATTTCGATTATGGGCACATACTGACTTGATTGTTGTTTCAATCTTATCACGATACCCACTATCTGCCCCCAGAACAATGACTTTTTTATTCATTTTAACAATCTCTTCCTTTTTATTGTATGATATTAATGGAAATACATTTAAAACGCGCCCATTATTGAATTTATACGTCTACAGTAATCTGACCTTACCTTAGCTTAAATCATTAGAAAAATAGATTACTTTAATAAGTTTAACCATTTTTCTGCAATGACCTCATCCAAATAAGAGGCTGCAATTCGATATGAATGTTGCGATACTTCATTTTGATTCAGATCAAAATAATCCAATACTGCCTTCGTCATTCTTTCAACACTTTCTTCTTTATCTTGACCTTCAGAATAGGGAACTAAATAACCATTCTTCCCATTTTGAATAAAGGTAGGTGCTCCATAAGGGACATCTAAACCTACTAGCCCCATACCAGAAGCCACCCCTTCAAGTAAGGTTAGCCCCAAGGTTTCCCAAGAAGAAGTTGATAGATAGAGCTGGTGTTTTTTATACTCTTCTTTTAAATTTTGATAGCCACGTAACCTTATATACTCTTCAGCATTTAGCTCTGAAATCAGTTGGTTCAATTTATGATAATCTTCCCCTTGACCATAGATATCCAAAGTAAATTCTGGTATTTTCTCTTTGACCTTTGTTCCTACCTTAATCGCTATATCGACTTGTTTGCGATAGTTTAAGCGAGCAGCAAGCATAGCCGAATAAGGAACCATCGTCTCTACATTACTCTCGATACTTTCGATACTAGCAGCTGGTATCACACAAATCGGACAGCTAGGTAAGCCCATCTCTCTTAGATAGTTCTCCAAGTCTGTTTTTTGTGCTTCTGTTGAAACAAGCATAAAATCAAAGGAGGTCGCATGTTGGAATAAATAATGATATTCATTATTCATCGCACCCGTTTTATATTGATGGAGAGAATGAAGAAAAACTCCTATTTTTGCATGATTACCATACTCTAAAATTGCCTGTGAAAAGGAAAATCTAGAGACCCTGTCCATAAGGACGACATCAGCAGAAGAAAGGGACAAGGATTGGATAAAATATTGCATCAAGTCGTATTCGCCTTCAAGCCATTCTGAACCAAATCGATACCGTGTTTTTCCTAACGATTGGAAACCTTCATAGACCACTTCACTATCGGAATTATAGAAACACCTTTTGCTCCACTGATAAGTCCCTTGGTCAAACCACTCTCTACATATCAAATGAGAAGTATAATGATCTCTCTGATAGAGTGTATCTTGATAAAAATGATCAACCTGATAAACTATTCCATCCTCACATTTCAGAAATAGCCTATGATCTTCAGATAGTTGATAAACGATTTGATGCTGGTCTCTCTCAACTATCGGACTATTCTCTAGGTGCAGTCTACTAATCATCTCTTCACTAGTGATAGTTGATTGTACACCTTTTTCTCCCGCTAAGTAAAAGGGAGCAATCATCATTTTATCTAGAGGAATCCCAATATGTTGAAAATAAAGAAAATCTTCTCTTGGAGGAAGGACAGAAAATATGTAACGAACATCTAGATTCGTCTTTTTAAAGATCCGAGCACGATTGGCCTGAGAACGATCTACACCATTTGGTTCGTACCCTACTAATAAGTCGAATAGATAAACTGTCACTTAATTTTCCACCTTTCGAAAAGCTCTATTATAATCTTCTTTAGTAGAAGATTGAATCCATTTCCATTGCTTTTGCAAAGCCAAATGATACATTTCCTCTGAAACGACAACCTTTTTTATCGCATCAATCAAATCAGCCGCAGCTTGACTTGAAGCTAGGTGCTCAGGACAGATAAAACCTCTCCTATGCTGGGTCTCCTTAAAAGCAAATAAAAGCAAACCTTTTTCCAAAGATTCTTCCACAGCATTCAATATTTCTATACTATGATTAATGTCTAAATACAAACTACACTGTTCTAGCAAACTTTCATATTCTGCCTGGCTAATTCCTGGATGTAAATAGACATTTTCACGTAGTCCAAGATCCAATAATCTAGGACCCATATTCGTAAGAGCAGCGATATGAAACTCAACCATCGGCAACTTCTCAATAACTTCCTCGATTTTTTCAATTTCTTGTGTGTGAGTCATGATGAGCGCTCGATGGTGATTTCCATTCATTTTTGAAGGATACAAGGGACTGATATGATGAATTTTATCATTTGGAGCAAGGGATTCAAATACCGAATAATGATAAATATAGAGTCTATCTACTCTTGATAGATAGACTTCTACTTCTTGGATTTGAATCGGTTCTTTAGAAGAATAAACTGCAGAAATTTTTTGACTATCTAAATAAGTTGCTATTTCTAAATCTCCTACAACTAGCACTTCATTTTCTAAATCAAAAAGCTCTAAACAGGCCTGCCATAGTTCATCTTCAGTATAAATATGGGTAATTTCATCTTTAAATAAAGTAAATAAGCCTCGCTCTACATTTTTAATCATTAATAGAGTATTTTGAGCATCATAATAATGAACCGATATACTCTTTTCTGATTCATCCATTATTTCCTGTTTATAACGCCAACCATTTTCTAAATAGTAATCGCAGCTTATAACTTTTCCCTGACTATCCCACCATTCAACCCTATCTACTGTATATGATTCTTTATGACGGTAGAAAATCTGACCTCGTTGAATATCTTTATCCCATATGGTTGCGTAATTTTCTTCCATACAAATTTCCCAATATTTAGGAACCGCCACTTTCAAAGCTATCAATGATTCACTTTTATATTGATTTAATACTGATTTCTTTGCAAGTAGCATCGGTAAAAAATGAATATAGTCTTGAGTCTGTTCTGCATACTCCATGGTTACAACATGAACCTCAATACCAGAAGAAAGTACATTTTCTACAAATTGCTGCTCATCCAGATTATACTGCTTTGTTAGATAAAGCATCTATATCTCCCTTTTATTCCTCCATAATCATAGACTGATTAAAATGATAATTCCTATAAAGATAGAATGTAATCACACATCTTTTGAGGTTCCGAACTAGAGAATACCTGATCCACATGATAGGGATTCACTACCGTATCAAATGTTAAGATTGGTTTTCCTTTTTGTTTTGCAGTTTCAATTACTTGTTGATTTTTTTCCTCATAGTTAATGTCTAGATAAATATCACACTCATCAACCAACCGATTGCGATTCCAATCTAAAATAGCTGGATATAATCTCACATTTTCATATTTTCGTAAACAATTCAGAATATCACCCATTAACGTATTTGCTGCTATATGAAACATGAAATTTGGTAAATGAGTAACTAGATAATCAATCTGTTCCAATGACTGACTATCTGTCATAATAAATATGTCACGTTTTTTTCTAGGTGTTTTATGATTCGCAATCTCTGACCAGTCCATCATTGAATATCTCCACCATACTTCTCTTAAACGAGAGTAAGATCTTAAATTCCAAGGCTTATCTCCTGACAGATAATGAATAATCGCTGGCAATGGGTCTGTCGACATTTCTAAAATAAAATACTGCTGTCTCTCCTCTGCAATTCGGTCATAACCAACTTGGAAATTGTAAGTATCATCTAATACGATATAGCGTTCCCCTGCCACACGATTAAAGACAGTTTGATCTGACTCTGGCAATGTTTCATGATCCCTATCAGTGATTTCGATTAAAGTCGCTTGAATATTTTCTTCTTTCCACAACTTATTATTAACTAGCAAGACACCCGAATTAAATCTATCTTCTAATCCATAAATGACTTTTGCTGCCGCCAAAAGTTTATCCCCAAGTTCGATTTCAAACAGCTCATCCAATGATCTTGTTACAATCGTATCACTATCCAAATACAGCACCTTATCTTCTTCCACAAATTGTGGGATAAAGTATCTCGCAAAGGACATGTGATTCATATGAGCCCCAAACGGAGGTAACTTCCATGTTTTTGAGACCAAGCCACTTGTCAATTTCACATCAACTAACTCACTCTGTTTCTGACCCATTTTTTCACGAACACTGATAAACCATTCCTGAGGAATATCTTGATTCAAAATATAAACTTTGCAATTATCATGATGATAGCAAATTGACTTTAATGTTGCTTCTATATATCGAATATAACCATAATCACCAGCTAAAACAAATGTTAATTTTTCCATTGTATTTACCTATTTCCTATCTCTATTTATTTTTCAGATAATTTATAATCTATTTTCATACTCAACAAACATCAAAGAGCACTACATACCTATAGTAGAAGAATATTGAAAACGCTTAAAAAGATTGTGAAAGAGTATAGATTCAATTCAAATCTCGGGCTTTCTTTATACTAAATCATTTGACCTTGTCTTGAGAGTATCAAATAAAATTATAAAATATTGAAAAACATTCCCATTCTAAATTATATCATCATTTTCCCTTACAAGACAACCAAAAACCCTTGAAAAGTTTAACTTTTCAAGGGTTTTCCTTCAGTATTTTTTGCTTAATAAGAAAACTTTTTATTGGTATTCTTATTAATCTTCCTGATCATTTTTACGACGTTTCGCAATCAATCCAAGACCAGTCATGGCTGCCAAAGCACCAAGTAGTACAGATGATTTAGATGCTTCTGTACCAGTATTTGGTAATTGTTTTCTTGACTTGCCTTCTGATTCTGTTCTTGATTCAGAAGCTGACATATTTGCTGCGACTGATGTAGACTCAGAAACTGACATGCTTGCTGATGCAGAAGTATCTGTTGATGTTGATACTGAATCACTTGCTGAAGCTGATACGCTTGTTGACGCAGATACAGATTCAGAAACAGATGTACTTACTGAAGCTGACGCACTTGTTAATCGTGAAGTACTTTCGCTCAAGATAAAGTCTGGTTTGTCCGTACTATTTGGATCTCCCATACTTGTTGATAATGATTCAGATACTGACTTACTTCTTGAAGCTGACTCAGAAGTTTTCTCTGAAGCTACCTTAGACGCTGATTCACTTACTGAGGTGCTGGTTGAAGCTTGCTCTGATG
>CAUQGR010000020.1:0-28062 GCA_963517545.1 uncultured Streptococcus sp.
CCCATCATGCTCCGTATTCTCCCTTGTATTCTGTATAAGACTTATCCATATCAGCTATGACAGCATCATGATGCGGTACCTGCTTGTCTGCTGGCGGAGGCGTCATATAATCCCCAAAAGCAGTGCTGAGATAGGCATCATAACCGACTGGAATAGGCATCTCTGTTCCTTCAAATGGCAAGAACAGATTGTCTTCAAAAGATGCGATTAGGTACTTGTTTCTCATATAACCAGGACCTGAGCATAATTCCGTGATGCCATCACTCTCAGCCAAACCATATTTTGTCATTTCTCTCTCAGCTTTTTTCCAAATACGATAACGGAGAGATTTTGGCGTCAACCCCAGTAAGATTCGGCTTCCCCACTTCATAAGTGCACCATGCTTTTCTGGAATAGTTTGGGCACAAAAAAGTGAATAAATTAGTGCCCAACGAACCTGTTTCTTCCGCTCAGCTGGATTTTTCGGATAATAATCCAAAGGCAAGACATCCAAGGCTAAACCATGTGGCAAATCCAAATCCTGCTGATAAGGTTTGATACAGGTGGTTTCCTTGTCACGAATGGTAATAAAAAGATTGCGGTCGACAAAATCCTTGTTACTCTTTGACAAGAAATAACGTTCATCTGCATAACGAGGCCATAATTCTGCTAATTTCTCATAATCTTTACGAGGCATAAAAAAGTCTAGGTCGTCGTCCCAAGGAATAAAGCCCTTGTTTCGAAGAGCACCAATAGCACCTCCACCACAGAGATAACAGAGCAAATCATGTTCTTTACAAAAACCCACAAAATATTCAGCCATCTCCAGACTACGAGCCTGAATTGCTTTTAAATCAGTCATATTATTCATTATTCTTTCTATCGTATCGTTTCATTATACCACAAATAAGGGGTGAAAATCTATTGTAGACTGTAAAAAATCAAAGCCTGACTGCTAGATAAATAGCTATCAAACTTTGATTCTTCTGTCTTATCTTATCTCAAACCCATCTGAGACAATTTATTCTGATATTTGTTTTGATCGACCAGCAAGCCCAAGCCTCCATAAACATCATAGGCATCTACCCAGTCACCAAGTTCTGGAATCGTCAATTTTTCAATACCATTTTGAGCTCCGTCTAGGAAAGACAAGCCATTTGTTAACAGGAAGGTATAAGGAACATTCGTTGAGGTCATTCCGAAGACCTTGCCAAGTGCCTCTGAGCCTGTAAAGAGTTTGGTTGGATCTTTGATTTGCTGAAGAACTGCTGTCAGCACTTGCTGCTGTCTTTTGGTACGGCCGTAATCCGCCTCATCGTCATCACGGAAACGAGCATAATTGAGCAGGGTCGAGCCGTTCATCTGCTGTTTTCCTACTTTGATGGTTTGGGTTGGAGACTCAGTCTCAGTCGCGTGTAAATCATCTCCGACTGTAGCTTCTGTTAGTGGACGCCCATTCAATGTTGAAAATTGAGCATCAATCGTCACCCCATCAGGGAAAAGCGTGTCAATCGCTGTGGCAAAGGCCTGAAAATCGACCAAGGCGTAATACTTAATGTCCAAGTCAAAATTATCTTTCAAGACTTGACGAACCATCTCTGCCCCTTTTTGCCCCTCTTGTTCTCCTAACTCATAGGCTACGTTTAACTTGTTATCTGTCTGTTTTCTATCGTTAATCACTCGACTATAACCATCTATATAGACCAAATTATCACGCATGAAACTGACTAGCTTGATTTTCTTGTCCGAACCTCCGACATTTAATACCATAATAGAGTCAGTCCGCGTCTCAGCACTATTTTGACCGATTCGCCCATCTGTACCCATGATCAAAATATTAACACCATCTCTGGTATCCTGACCATTAAAGACTTCTACTTGAGCTGCCCGGGCATTCGTATTTTTATCTGGATTAGCATTAGTATAACCTTTTAAGAACATAAAAATCATACCCAATGCCAGACAAGCTAAGATAGCCAGTAAACCTGCGAAAATGCGCCCCCACCGTAGCTTCCGCTTTTTAGTTTTTTTCTTAGGAAGAGAGTTGATTTTCTGGTATCTATCAGAACGACTACGGCTATTATAAGAAGGAATCGAAGTGTTAGCACTTGTCTTTCTATAATCCTCGGTCAATTCCTGACTTTCTGAGGGAGCGTCACCACTAGCCATATTTAACTTACCTTGCAAGTAAGCAAACTCTTTTTTCTCTCGCTCATTGAGGTAATGAATGTTCTTAAAGAGATAGTCATAACGCAACTGCTCGTGGTGGCTTAAGGGATTTTCTTTACTCATCTTCTCTCCTTTCCATTGTCTGATATTAGATAAATAGGATAGGCGCCCAGTACTTTATACTGGATTCCTATGGCTTCTAATTCTTTTTGGGCAAAGTGAACCAAGTCCTTATCAGTATAGTCCACATCGATAATGAAAAAGTATTCGCCCAACGCTGTCTTGAGTGGACGACTTTCAATTTTTGTCAGGTCAATTCCTCGCCAAGCAAAGGTCGAAAGAGCCTTGTAGAGTGCACCTGGAAGGTTGTCAGGTAAGGTCAAAGCTAAACTCATTTTTTCAGTTTGTGCTTGCAAGGGAATAGCTGCACCTTCAGCTCCCAGAACCCAGAACCGTGTGAAATTGGCTTCCATTTCTTGAATATCTTCAGCAATCAGTTCTAAGCCATATTCTTCAGCAGAACTTCTTGGTGCAATGGCTGCATAAGGCTGGTCTTCATGTTCGGAAATAAAGCGGGCCGCATAGGCTGTACTAGCTGTCACCTCGATTTGGGCTTCTGGATACTGTTCATCGATGAATTTCTTTCCTTGAGCCAAAGCCTGAGGATGAGAAAAAATCTTTTCAATCTTAGTATGACCTGGAACCACCATCAACTGCTGATGAATAGGCTGAACGATTTCTGCTACTGCTTGAATGCGAGCCTGATGAAAAAGGTAGTCCAAGGTTTCATGAACACTACCCTCGATAGAATTTTCAACTGGCACCACAGAATAGTCCACCAAGCCTTGCTCATAGGCCTTGATGACATCTGTAATATTGGCAAAGGCCTGCAATTCCTCCTGAGGAAAAGCTGTCTGCACAACGTGGTGTGAAAATGATCCCTTGGGACCTAGATAAGCAATTTTCATCTCAGTTCCTCTATAATTTCCTCTGGGCTTAGCTCGGTCACATCCAAAACCCGACTAGCCACTTCCTCATACCAAGCCTGTCTTTCTTGGAAAATAGCTGCAAGTTCTTCCTTACTATTATTTAGAAAAAGCGGACGCTGATTGTCCTTATCAGCTGCGATACGTTGGTAGAGGATTTCAAAATCAGCTTTCAGGTAGATATTATCAGAATTTGTCTTTAGTAAGTCACGATTTCTCTGAGAAATAACCACTCCTCCTCCAGTTGACACGACTTGGTCTGTTTGTAGTAAATCAGCTAGGACTTCTGATTCTACCTGACGAAAGGCCACTTCTCCCTTTTCAGCGAAAAATTCCGCAATGGACATACCTAAGCGTTTCTCAATCAGGGCATCCATATCAAGGTAATTAGGGTCCAAGCCTCTTGCAATAGTCGATTTACCAGCCCCCATAAATCCTAGTAATACCTTAGCCATGAATCAAGCTCTCCAAATCATCAAAGAAGCTAGGATAGCTGGTATTGATAGCTTCAGCACGGTCAAGCTCCACTTCTCCATCTGCAACCAAGAGGGCTGCGATAGCCGTCATCATGCCGATACGATGGTCTCCAAAAGTATTGACTCTAGCACCGTGAAGGGCTGATTTTCCTTTGATAATCATTCCATCTGCTGTAGGTATGATATCCGCACCCATGCTATTTAAAGCGTCTGCCACAACCTGAATGCGGTCTGTTTCCTTGACCTTGAGTTCCTCAGCATCCTTAATAACTGTTACACCATGGGCTTGAGTCGCAAGCAGGGCAATAATGGGCAATTCATCAATCAAGCGTGGAATCAAAGCGCCACCAATCTCTGTTCCTTTCAAGTCAGAGGACTCGACAGTTAGGGTAGCAGATTTAGCGACTGGGTCAATTTCAGTTATTTCTAGTTTTCCACCCATGGCACGAATGACATCGATAATACCTGTGCGCGTTTCGTTGATACCCACATTCTGCAGTACTAGACGAGAATTTGGAACAATCAAACCTGCGACTAACCAAAAGGCTGCACTGGAAATATCTCCTGGAACAACCACCTTTTGTCCAGTAAGTTTTTGCGGTCCTTGGACTGTGATTTTCTTGCCGTCCACACTTAAATGGCCACCAAATTGTTGCAACATATCTTCGGTATGATTACGGGTGCACTCTTTTTCGATAATAACAGACTCCCCCTGAGCCTGCAAGGCCGCAAACATCAAGGCTGACTTAACTTGAGCAGAAGCAATCGGCAACTCATACTGAATAGGTCTTAGGGTTTTCGTCCCTTGCAAACGCAAAGGAGGCAAATCTCGTTCAGTTTGCCCTGAAATACTAACGCCCATTTTTTTCAATGGAAGGGTCACACGGTCCATAGGACGTTTGGAAAGACTGTCATCTCCAAACATCTCTACTTCAAAATCTGCACCAGCAAGGACACCTGAAATCAGACGAATCGAGGTTCCAGAATTTCCCATATCAAGGGCATTTTGCGGCGCTTTTAAGCCATCCATGCCTACACCTTGAATAGTAATAACCCCATCTTTGTCCTCAATTTCAACACCAAGGTCACGAAAAACCTGCATGGTCGAAAGAACGTCTTCCCCTCGCAGAATATCATAAACCTTGGTCTCACCCTCAGCCAAACTTCCAAAGATAATGGAACGGTGGCTGATAGACTTGTCACCCGGAACGCGGATACTGCCATGTAAGTGGCGAATGTTTGTTTTTAGTTTCATACTGGACCTCATACTTGCAATACTTTTACCTATTTTATCATAAAAAGCCAGAAATTCCTTAAAAATTCCTGACTTTAGGATTGTTATTTTCTTATTTTAGCAATTCTGAAACTGGTTCAAAAACAATTTTTTCAATGTCAGAAAGGTAAATCGCCAATTGTTGTTGCTTAGTAAAGAATTCTGACAAGAGGCTATTCCCCTGAATCTGCTTGCCAAAGCCTTCCATTTTCGCTTGGAAGGAAGCGTCTGGCATTTGACCTGTCTGCGCTAGTCTTTGAATTTCCTCTTGGAAAGCAACATATTCTGTAAAGATTTTGCTTGCCTCAGCATCTGCTGCAATCGCATCTTTGGCTGCTTTGACAGCCTTGTATTCTGGCAATTCGCGTAGACCGCGACTGAGTTCGTTTGCACTATCGTAAATATTTGACATGATTTTCTCCTTATTCATTTCTTTTAAAATTACTAGTCACTCTGTGGTCTTTATTATTATGCAATCACTTTTATATGACCTCTTGAATGTCCATTGCTTAATTCCTTATCTGGTATATACTCTATCTTCAAAGTTCCTAAATTAGAACCTGTTTTTATTTCATTTGACATAAGATTATCAAAATAGTTATCTATCTCATCATCAGATAAAGATGATTCAATCGATTTAACAATATCATGAAATACTTCTTTCATTGTTGGATGGTTCATTTTTTGTCTCAACACTGGCTTCTGAAGTAGTTTTCACATCTTTTTTAACAGCGTAAGCTCTAAGTAAGATAAAAGAAATAAAGATAATACCAAATATGAATCTAGGCTCTATTTTAGGCATATTTTTCTCCTTATTTGATGACGACTGTGTAGTCGGTATTTTCTGTTATGAGGTGCTCGGCTCGTTCCAAGTCTTGAGCATTTTTAAATGAAATTTGTAGGATCCCGTGGATATCCTCACGGTTTTCCTCATTGATGTGAATATTGACCAAGGAAGTTCCACGTAGCAGTTCCAAAATCCGCAGGATGACATCTTCTTCATCGGGAACATCGACATAGAGGTCGTAAGAACTGTCCACACCGCCACGCTTATGGATTTCCATGGCCTGACGTTGCTCACGCGCTTGATTGAAAAAGTTCCAGATTTGCTCTTCATCTCCCTTACTGATGGCTTGACCAATCGCTTCTAAACGCTCCTTGAAATCCTCAATCCGCTCTAGGATAGTCTCGCTATTGGACAAGAGAATGGAGGTCCACATACCTGGCTCGCTTTCCGCAATTCGGGTCATATCTCGAAAACCACCAGCCGCAAAGCGCCTTGCCATCTCATGTTCTTGAGCATAGACCGCAGTCTGCTCCATGAGACTAGAAGCCAGAATATGAGGAAAATGGCTAATCTGAGAAGTGACACGATCATGCTCCTTGGCATCAATCTCGATAAAACGAGCATGAAGACCTGAAAGCAGATCCTTCATTTCCTCAAGCGTGTCCTGACTTGTCAGGCTTGAAGGTGTAAAGATATAATAGGCATTTTCAAAAAGATTGACATCCGCAGAAGCAGCCCCTGTCTTGTGACTACCAGCCATGGGATGGGCCCCGACAAAGCGAACAGATTTGCCAGCCAAATACCGCTCCGCTGCATCCACAATGGCTGACTTGGTCGAACCAGCATCTGAAATAATGACTCCTTCTTTCAAGTCCAAGTTGGCCAACTCCTTAATAAAGGAAATGGTTTGCTTTATTGGCAAGGTCAAAATGATGACATCAGCCAGAGGAGCAAAACTGGCAAAATCATCCGTTGCACGGTCAATCATGCCTTCTTTCAAGGCAATATCTCTCGAAGCTTGACTGCGATTATAACCTAAAATTTCATAATCTGGATGATCGCGTTTGATACCGAGCGCCATAGAGGCTCCAATCAAACCAAGACCTGCGATATAGATTGTTTTTGCCATAGGAACTCCTTAATAGTTCTTTGTATAGTCTCGGTGTTGGGCTACCGCTTCTTTTAGTTCCTCAAGATTATCTGATGAGAATTTTTCGAGGATTTCTTGTGCCAGAACCGTAGCCACAACAGCTTCCATGACTACTCCTGCAGCTGGAAGAGCGGTCGGATCACTTCTCTCCACGGTTGCCTTATAAGGTTCGTGGGTTTCGATATCCACACTCATAAGAGGTTTATAAAGAGTAGGAATGGGTTTCATGACACCACGAACAACGATGGGTTGCCCATTGGTCATACCACCTTCAAAGCCGCCAAGATTATTGGTACGGCGGGTATAACCGTCTTCTTTAGACCAGAGAATTTCATCCATGACTTGGCTACCTTTACGGTAACCAGCTTCAAAGCCAAGACCAAATTCCACCCCTTTAAAAGCATTGATAGAGACAACAGCTTGGGCCAATCTGGCATCTAATTTTCTGTCCCATTGGACATAGGAACCAAGACCAACTGGAACACCTCCAACGACTGTCTCCACAACCCCACCGATGGTATCACCGTCACGCTTGATTTGGTCAATATAATCCTTGATTTCCTGTTCCCGTTCTTGGTTGACAATAGAAACTTCTGACTGAGCAGCTCGTTTCTTAATCTCAGCAACTGTGAGATTCTCAGGAACATCGATTTCCTTGCCACCAAAGACTACGACATGGTTGGCAATTTCCATATCCAGCTCAGCCAAGAGGCGTTTGGCTACTGCCCCAACTGCCACCCGCATAGTTGTTTCACGGGCAGATGAGCGTTCCAAGGAATTTCGCAAATCATCAAAACGGTACTTGATCCCCCCAACCAAATCGGCATGACCTGGACGAGGATGAGTGATTTTCCGTTTGCTTTTAAGGCGGTCTTCAATGTCTTCTGCAGACATGATATCCAGCCATTTTTGGTGGTCCTTATTGACGACATCCATGGTAATAGGAGCCCCTGTCGTCTTCCCATGGCGAACACCTGAAGTAAAGACAACTTGGTCGCTCTCAATCTTCATACGACCGCCACGACCGTAGCCACCCTGACGACGTCTAAGGTCGCCATTGATATCCTCAGCTGTCAAAGGTAGTCCAGCTGGAATTCCTTCAATGATAGCTGTCAGACGGGGACCGTGTGATTCTCCTGCAGTTAAATATCTCATACACTCTCCTTATTTTACCAAGTAGTCTTTCATCTCTTCCAGAGAAACTGGGTGAATGGTCGCTGAACCAAGCTCTGGTACCAAGACCAATTTCAAGGTATTGCCACGCGCTTTCTTGTCATGAGTCAAAGCTTGATAAAGCTTGTCAACATCCCAGTTTTCATAGTCAACAGGCAAGTCAAATTTCTGACACATATCTGTAATGGACTGACTTATGCCAGCTGGCATAAGTCCCTTTTCCTCAGCCACCTTGGAAATCTGAACCATGCCCATGGCTACAGCCTCTCCATGCATGACCTTGCCATAACCGGCAGTCGCTTCAATAGCATGACCAATAGTGTGGCCAAAATTGAGGTAAAGGCGTACACCATTGTCTAACTCATCCTCAACTACCATCTTGCGCTTGACCTGACAAGAATGTTCAATCAGGGTCTCTGCATGTTCCAAAATGCTCTCAACAGAACCATCCAGCTCCGTCAAAAGAGCCCAAAGTTCTGGATCCTCAATCAAGCCATACTTGATAACTTCACCCATTCCTTCAATCAACTCTCTTTTCCCGAGGGTTTCAAGAACAAGTGGGTCAATCAGAATCCCATCTGGTTGGGCAAAGGTACCCACCATATTCTTAGCAAATGGAGTGTTAACGCCTGTCTTTCCGCCGATAGAAGAATCAACCTGAGCTGTCAAGCTAGTCGGAATCTGAACAAAATGAATACCCCGCATATAGGTAGAGGCTACGAAACCAGCCAGGTCTCCAACGACACCACCTCCGAGAGCCACGATTCCATCGCTACGAGTCAAGCCCTGCTTAACTAGAAATTCATAGACTTTCTGGACAGTGGTTAAATTCTTTCTTTCTTCCCCTTCTAAAAAGTCAAAAACTGCTACCTGAAAACCAGCATCTTCTAGGCTGAGCTTGACCTTCTCTGCATAAAGAGAGGCTACATGGTTATCTGTCACAATGACTACCTTTTGCGGTTGCCAGAGTTCTCGCAACCATTGACCAGCCTGAGCCAGACAACCTTTTTCAATCTGAATATCATAAGGATGATGAGGAATATCGATTCTGATTTTCATAGGAGAATCTCCTTTTCTTTATTGGTATTTTTCTGTTAAAGACTGCCAAATTTCTTCTGTCGGCATTTCCTTGCCTGTCCACAGTTGAAAAGCTTCTGCAGCTTGATAGAGCAACATTCCCAGACCATTGACCGCTGGATTGCCCTGACTTCTAGCCCATTTCAAAAATGGTGTATCAAAAGGCTTGTAAATGATATCAGCTACTAGGAGAGTTTCTGGTAAGACTATGCTTCCTGGAACTGGAGAGGATTGACCATCCATGCCCACACTTGTCGCATTGACCAGTAAATCCGACTCGGCAATCCTTGCTTGCAGTTCAGAAACATCTTCTAAAGCATACAAGTCCACTTTAAAGCCTGTCTGCTCCTGTAACTTGTCTAGGTAAGGTCTTGTTTTTTCCATAGAAACGGAACGAACAAAGAGCGAAATCTGACTGACACCATCCAAAATAGCTTGTGCCAAGATAGACTTGGCCGCACCACCTGCACCCAGCAGGGTCATCTTCTTACCTGTAATTGTAAAAGAAGGCAAGCTATTAAAAAATCCCTTGCCATCTGTATTATATCCAATTAAATTGCCATTCTCATTGACAACCGTATTAACCGCACCGATCAAGCGTGCTTCGTCACTCAGTTCATCCAAATAAGGAATCACCTGCTCCTTATAGGGCATAGACAGGTTGATACCAAACATCTGGTAGCGACGAATATTAGCCACTGTTTCTGCCAAATCACCCGCTTCAATCTCCCAAGCCACATAAACACCATTGGTAGCTGTCGCCTCAAAGGCCCTATTGTGAATAAAAGGGGAAATAGAATGCTTAATAGGATTGGCAACAACTGCAGCTAAATGTGTATAGCCATCAAGCTTCATCCAAAATCTCCCTGATTTTTTTCATATTGGCTAGAGAAATCTGACCAGGGGCACTAGCCTCATCCAGACTGGCAAAAGACCAGCTAGAACCAGTCACATCCGCAGTAATACGAGAGACCTTGCCCACCTTGCCCATAGAAATAGTCACATACTCCTGTTCAGGATTGAGGGTTTTAAAGCCCCGTGTATAGTTCATCAAGTCTAGCACATCCTGCTCCGTGTGAGCCATCACCGCGACCTTAACAAGTTTTGGATTTAAGCTCGTCAACTCTGACAAGATTTCCATCATATTTTCAGGTGTTTCTTGGAAATTATGGTAACTCAAAACGAGATTTGGGAAGTCCAGCATTTCCTCAAAAACATCCTTGTAGCTATAGTACTCAAAATCAATATAGTCTGGTTGATAGAGTTGCGCCACTTCCTTGATTAGATGGATATATTCTTCTGGAGAAAGGTCGATTTCTCCCCCTTCAGAGCGAGTTCGCAACGTGAAAACTAACTCACGGCCTGCGAATTTTTCAAAAATAGCTGGAGCTACCTGCAAAATCGCTTCCTTAGGCAGATAGTCGGCACGCCATTCAATGATGTCGGCATCCAGATACCTCGTAGCATCCAGAGCCTGAGCCTCCTCTAAACTTCTTGGCATTACTGAAACGATTAATTTCATTTACTAACCTTCATACTAATC
The DNA here is from genome assembly GCA_963517545.1 of uncultured Streptococcus sp. Taxonomy (GTDB): domain Bacteria; phylum Bacillota; class Bacilli; order Lactobacillales; family Streptococcaceae; genus Streptococcus. Next base: position 10,614 of record CAUQGR010000020.1, read on the forward strand.
ACCTTGAGGTAATTACTACTTTCATCTTTTTTATTATAGGCAAAATCTGCTGGAAGACCGTATTTGTTTAAAATCTGGTAACTTCTTCCTGCAAAGCCTTTATCAATTTGTTCTGTAAATTTCTGGCGGGAAACATTGGCAGCATTGGTACTGGCAATGATAATCCCTCCCGGATTTAAAATCTCAAGACTCTGGGAAATCAACTTGTGATAATCCTTGGCCACAGAGAACGTTTGTTTTTTATTCCGAGCAAAGCTAGGCGGATCTAGGACAATCACATCGTAGGTCAAGCCTTTTCGTTTGGCATATTTGAAATACTCAAAGACATCCATGACTATAAAACGATGGTCGTCTGTACTGATTCCATTTGCCTGAAAATGCGCTTCCGACAATTCTCGTGAACGTTTAGCTAGGTCCACAGAAGTTGTCTGACTTGCTCCTCCCATGGCCGCAGCTACTGAAAATGCTGCTGTATAAGAAAACATATTGAGCAAGGATTTGCCCATAGCCAAACCGTCAACTAAGCTACCTCGAACTTCATGCTGGTCTAGGAAAATTCCTGTCATCAAACCATCATTCATAAAGACTTGATACAAGACACCATTTTCCAAAACAGTGAAAAAGTCAGGTGCTTCTTGACCATAAACATGGGCAGATTCATAGTCCAAACCCTTAAAGCGGATCTTCTCATAGGCCCCTAAAACCTCAGGAAAAACCTGTCTAAAAGCTTCTGAGATAACCTTGCGAATCTGATAAACATAAGAGTTATACCAAGAAAAGACAGCATAGTCGCCATAAAGGTCCACTGTCAGACCACCAAAACCATCTCCCTCTTGGTTGAAGAGACGAAAGGCAGTTGTCAAATCATCTTGATAGTAGGCGCTTCTCTTTTCTTTAGCTTGTCTAAACAGCATTTCAAAGAAAGCTTGATTGAAGGTGATCTTGTCTTTACTGATAAACCAACCCAAACCCTTGTTTTGCTGCGAAAGGTAGGCAGTTCCAAGAAAGGTTCCTTCCTGACTCTGCACTTCTACTTCCTGATTCTTAAGATTGACATTCTCAAGATCACTGGCTTCTAGTAAAACTAGCCCCTTAGCGAGCTTCTTTTCAACCCTTTTGCTGACTCTTATTCTATTCATAACTACCATTATATCAAACTTTTAGACAATTCTCAAAAAAGAAACTACCCTTGCTTTTTTACTCTTCTTTTAAAAAATGGTATACTAATACTAATAAAAAATTAGGAAGTAAATGTGTGAAAAGCAATTTTAACAAAATCCAAAAAGCCGTCGGTACCAGACTGGGTTTTGTCCTAACCCTTTTAATCCTATATTGGCTCAAAACCTTATTAGCCTATGCCGTTGACTTTAATTTAGATATTCAAGTGGGCAAGTTGCAGGGAAATTACCTTGCCTTTATCGCCTTTTTCAATCCCCTTCCCTTGGGACTACTCCTGCTGGCTCTAGCCCTCTATGCTCGGTCAACCAAGATCTTTTATGGCCTGAGTATAGCTATTTATAGCCTTTTATTCATTTGGCTTTATTCCAATGTCTTTTACTATCGAGAATTTAGTGACTTTATCACGGCTAATACCATGAAGGTGGTCAGCAAGGTGTCTGTTGGTACTGCGGAACTAGAGTTACTGCGCTTTTGGGATTTCATCTATTTTATGGATTTCCCATTGCTGGCTTTCCTTTCCTATAAAAAATTCATCCAGCTGGACAGGAGACCTTTCAAATTCCGCTCAAGTGTTGCTATCACTGCACTATCAGCCCTGCTCTTTTCTGCTAATCTTTTCTTGGCTGAAATTGAGCGTCCCGATCTCCTGTCGCGAGGATTTTCTAATTATTATATTGTTCGTGCCCTTAGTTTGCCAGCCTTTTTAGGCTATAGCGCCAACCAATCCTATAGCGCCAACAAAGAACGTGCTAAGGCCTCTGAGACCGACCTTCAACCTATTACAGATTATATTCAAGAACATTCGGCTAAGCCCAATCCAGACTATTTTGGCTTGGCCAAAGGAAAAAATGTGATTTATCTCCACTTGGAGAGTTTCCAACAGTTCCTGCTTGACTATAAACTCAACATAGATGGAACTGAGCATGAAGTCACTCCCTTCCTAAATTCCCTCTACCATTCGCAATCTACACTAGCCTTTTCGAATATCTTTAACCAAGTCAAGGCTGGTAAGACCTCAGATGCGGAAACCATGCTGGAGACTGGTTTGTTTGGACTTGACCAAGGTTCCTTTATGGTCAACTATGGAGGTACCAATACCCAGCAAGCTGCGCCTTTTATCCTATCAAAAAATGGCTACCAATCAAGTGCAGTCTTTCACGGCAATATCGGGACCTTCTGGAATCGAAACACGACCTACAAACAATGGGGCTACCAATACTTCTTTGATGCTTCCTACTTCACCAAGCAAGACAGTAGCAATTCTTTCCAATATGGTTTAAATGATAAAATCATGATGAAAGATTCTATCCAATATCTGGAGCATTTACAGCAGCCTTTTTATGCTAAGTATATCACGGTATCCAATCACTATCCCTATGCTAGCAATCTGACAGGCGATGAGCTTGGTTTCCCACTGGCTAAAACCAAAGATGAAACAATCAACGGCTACTTCCAAACAGCTAACTATCTGGATAGTGCCATCAAGTCCTTCTTTGACTATCTCAAAGAAAGTGGCCTCTATGAAAAATCCATCATCGTCATCTACGGAGACCATTATGGAATTTCTAACTCCCGCAATCCTGAGCTGGCACCCTTGATTGGCAAGACTTCTGAAAACTGGTCGAATTACGATAATGCCATGTTGCAACGAGTGCCTTTTATGGTGGTCATGCCTGGTTATGAAAAGGGGCAAATCATCAATACCTACGGTGGACAAATCGATATCTTACCGACTCTCGAACACCTCCTTGGTATTGAGTCCAATTCCTTCCTTCAAGTCGGACAAGACCTCCTATCACCAGACCATCAAGAAATCGTTGCCTTTCGAACTGCCAATTCCTTCGTCACACCAAAATACACCAGCTACGACGGAAGAACCTACTATACTGAAAGCGGTCTTGAAATCAGCAATCTTGATGAACAAACTCAGACCGAACTGGAAAGCGTTCGGCAAGCAGCTAGTCAACAGCTGAAAATCAGCGACCAGATTCAAACTGGTGATTTAATACGTTTCTACCAAGCAGATCATCTTGGAAAAGTTGATACAGAAAGTATTTCTTACCTCAATTCTTTACCAATTCTGCAAAAGATTGAGCAGGAAAAAGGTAGTCAATCAACCAGCCTCTTTAGCCAACGACAAGGCAAAACCAGTACTAACCTTTTCAAGGCACCAAGTTACCAAGAACTCCACCCAGAGTCGGCAGAAACCGAATCAAAATCACAATAAAAGATGCTCTTCCATCGTGGAGGAGCATTTCTTTTTATAGCTAATTGAAACAAGAATAAGACAAAAGAACCTCGTAAAAAGTATTGCAACTCGGTAATACCTTTTTGAGGTGCTTTTTGATATGAGCCCATGTTTTCTCAATAGGATTGTACTCAGGTGAGTAGGGAGGAAGAGGTAAAAGTTTATGCCCAAACTCTTCACATAAAATCTCTAGCTTCCCCATTCTATGGAATCTTGCATTATCCATAATAATAACTGATGGTGTATTTAATGTTGGTAAGAGAAACTTCTGAAACCAAGCTTCAAAAAAGTCGCTCGTCATTGTTTCTTCGTAAGTCATTGGAGCGATTAACTCACCATTTGTTAGCCCTGCAACCAAAGAAATCCTCTGATATCTTCTTCCAGATACTTTACCTCTTATTAACTGACCTTTTAATGAACGACCATATTCTCGATAAAAATAAGTATCGAATCCTGTTTCATCAATATAAACAGGTGCTAAGTGCTTTAAACTATTAAAATTCTTAAGAAATAAGGCTACTTTTTCTGGGTCTTGTTCATAGTAGGTGTGGTTCTTTTTTTTCGAGTGTAGCCCATAGCTTTGAGAGCATAGTGAATGGTAGTTGGGTGACATCCGAATTCAGCAGCTATCTCAGTCAAATAAGCGTCTGGATTGTCAGTAAGATAGTTTTTGAGTCTATCTCTATCAACTTTTCTTGGTTTTGTTCCTTTTACTTGATGGTTTAGCTCTCCTGTTTTCTCTTTTAGCTTTAACCAGCCATAAATAGTATTACGTGAGATTTGAAAAACGTGTGATGCTTCTGTTATACTACCTGTTCGCTCACAATAAGTGAGAACTTTTTTACGAAAATCTATTGAATATGCCATAAGAAGATTATACCACATCATGTACTATTTTTAGTTCATTTTACTATATCAAATAAAATTCAACGAAAATCAAAGAACAAACTAGGAAACTAGCCTCAGGTTAACTGTGAGATTGTAGGTAGAGAGGTCGTACCTGCAATATATGTCTGTCAAGTTTTGTGACGTAGATAGTAGAATAAAGATGAGAAGGCATAGAGAGAAGATAAATCAGCTTCAGTAGATATCTGGAAAATTTGATTTTATAGAAAAGCCTTTTGTTACAAACTCAATATACTATCAATAAATAATATTATAGAAGCAACAATAATTATAATTTCACCTATCTGCATAATCCTATTCCGAACTCTAAATATATGTTCTATCAAAAATACTTGGATCACACACATTATAGGAATTAACGTTTTTGAAATTGAAAAATATCCAAACAAATAAACTATAAACAACAAAAATAGAACTATGTTATATTTCTTATTCAAAACATTCCTCCCTATATTTTTTGATTACCAATCTTAATATTTTATAACTACATTATAACAAACTATGAAAGCCTTGTTAACAAATATTGCCATTCTTTTAAATTTTTTTGTGATTCGAATGTGATAAGCTGCTTCGATAGTGATTATAGACGATTTTTCGTTTATACTTAGAAGTGATACTCAATGAAAATCAAAGAGCAAACTAGGAAGCTAGCCGCAGGCTACTCAAAACACTGTTTTGAGGTGGCAAATAGAACTGACGTGGTTTGAAGAGATTTTCGAAGAGTATGAACACAATGTGATAGAACAGTGCCACTTTGTGTGCGATAAACTATGTGCCTTTTGTGCCATATTTTTCTCCTTTCGCTTTACAATTGGCTTGAACACCTTTATTGTATCGCGTTTGAAGTTTTTTGGTATAACCTTCGATGCACATGACTGAGGAAAAAGTCTTTAAAATCAGAAAAACGCATAATATCAGATGTGCTAAAATCTTGATATTATGCGTTTTATTGTGGAAATATTTTTTCGTTTTTTACTAAAATTGAGTTTTTCCCAGTCTATTTTAAAATGTTTGGCGTTTTGCTTTACGCTCTGCACGACCGCGAGCACGATTTTCAGCGCGCTTGGTTTTGCGGCGCTTTTCATCAACCGCCCATTGAATTTTCTTCTTATAACCCGGTTTGACTTTTTTCTTTTTCTTTTTAACCAAGCCAATCATTTCAATATCAAGCTTATCTTGTTTTTTCTCACGGTTGACACGACGATCACGGTCGTAGGTATCTTGGAATTCTCCATCTTTTACCATCTTCGGAGTAAATTTAATTCCTAATTTCTCCAACTCACGGATATCCGAGTCATCACTTGGCTGATAAAGGGTAATAGCTGTACCTGGTAGGCCATTTCGTCCAGTTCGACCAACACGGTGCACAAAGAAAGATAAGTCTTGCGGAATGGCATCATTGATGACATGGCTGACACCTTCAATGTCAATCCCACGCGCTGCTAAATCTGTTGCGACAATGTACTCAAAATCCAGATTTTTCACCTGATTCATGATTCGCTTACGTTCACGAGGGGCAATATCTCCATGGATTTTTGCCACCTTCAAACCTTGAGCAGTTAAGTATGAATGCAATTCATCAGCACGTGTTTTAGTGTTGACAAAAATCATTGCCAAATAAGGCTGCATCAACTGAGTCAACTGGTAAATTTGAGCGTTCTTGTCACGCCCTTTGGTCGAAATCAACCAATTATCAATAGTGTCAGAAATGACCGTTTTGGTCTTGATTTTCTCCATGACAGGATTTGACAAGTATTTTTTCAAGAATGGTTGCAACTTTTGTGGAATAGTCGCTGAGAAGACCATGAATTGCAGGTCTTTTGGAAGGCTGCCAGCAATCTTATCAACAGTTTCCAAGAATCCCATATCCAAGGTCATGTCTGCCTCATCGACCACAAAGGTTTTAGCCTTGTGAATAGCCAAATCACCAGATTTAACCAAGTCGTAGATACGGCCTGGTGTTCCAATAACAATATGAGGCTGATTGCTTGCCAATTTCTCAATCTGGCGAGCCTTATCCGTACCACCCACATAATTAACCACACGAACTTCCACGTCTGAGTGGGCAGCAATCTGACGGGCTGCTTGGTAAATTTGAGTAGCCAACTCACGACTCGGTGCAGTAATCACTGCTTGTACACTATCGCTAGCTTCATCTAATTGCTGGAAAATCGGCAACAAGAAAGTATGAGTCTTACCCGAACCTGTTTTTGATTCACCGACTAGGTCACGACCTGCCAAAACAATAGGAATCAACTTATCTTGCACCTCTGTTGGAGTTGTAAATTTCAACTCCTCCAAGGCTTCTCTAATATAGTTTTTAAATTGAAATTTCGTAAATGACATAATATCCTCGATTCTATCTATCCTATCAATTATACCACATTTTATTCCATTTCAGTAGCCTCACTTTATTAGGCTATTTCCAGTAGCTTTTCTAGTCAGAAAAAGGCTGGAATTTTATAGTTCCAACCTCTTTTCAGTTATTATTTCCAGTTTAAAATAGCATTCAAGCCATAGTGATCACTCACTTGTGGACTCTTGTTACCATCAAATACGACATGTAAATTTTCCACCGCTAACTCTTTGGTAGTAAAAACATAGTCGATTCGAAGGGGTTCTGTGTTCCCCTTCCAGCCATCAATTTCTGGTGGAACAGTATAGCTACCACTTTTCTCTTGAGCAACTTCAAATGCGTCTTGTAAGCCTAATGGACTAGCTAAAATAGCTTGGTAACCTTCCTGACCAGCTGGGTTGTTGAAATCTCCAGCAAGCAAAAGTGGCTTGTTCAATTCTTTCAAGACAGCCTCAAATCGTGCCCATTCTTCTTGGAAACCTTTATCCCACCAAGAGAGATGAACACTGGCAACTGCTAGCTCCTTACCATCGACTACAGTCTCAGCCAGGGCAACACGACGAGTATGATAGTCTGTTGGATCATCCACATCTGAAACCAAAATTTCTCTTGCTTCAATAGGTGTTTTAGACAAGATAGCCACACCTTCATGATAGCGGTCATAACCGATATGGTTATAGGCCCAAGTCCAGTAGTAATTTTTCCCTTGCTCAGACAACTTTTCAACCAAGAGTCTAACATAGTGATCTTGGTGAATAGACTCAGCTGCTGGTAAAGGTTGATAGAGATCATTAACCTCCACCACTGGCGAAGTGATCTCCTGATTGATTTCTTGGAAACAAATCAAATCATAGTCTTTTTCAAGAATATCCTCAAGCAAAATCTGGAATTTTTCCTCAGCTTCTTTTTCCATCCAACTATGAGTATTGAGTGTTAAAAATTTCATTCTTTTCTCCCAAAATAAGAGGTTGGAATACAGCTTCCAACCTCAAGTATATTACAATTCTACTTTAGCAACTGCTGTTTTAGCTGCAAGAGAACCTGTTTTTTCTAATTTAACTGATTTAATTGCATCACCATTTGTGAAGACAACTACTGTTGAAGTTTCACGTCCTGCTGCACGGATAGCATCCAAGTCAGCTGTGACAAGGAGATCTCCTGCTGCAACTTTTTGTCCTTCAGCAACATGAACTGTAAATGGTTTACCTTCAAGACTTACTGTGTCCAAACCAATGTGAACCAATACTTCAAGACCTGCTTCAGTCACAAGACCAAGAGCATGTTTTGTAGGGAAGATGCTTGATACAGTACCTGAAACTGGAGATACAATGTTTCCATTTGCAGGTTCTACTGCAAATCCATCACCCATCATTTTTTGAGCAAATACTGGATCTTTTACTTGTTCCAAAGCAACAACTTGACCGTCTGCTACTGAGTAAACTTCCTCAGTAAGACCTTTGAAGTGAACAGTGTTTTGTTGCGCTTCAGTCATTTGACTTGGAAGAGTTTCAGGAATGATTTCACCTGAATCAAGGATATCTTGGATATCAGATTTCAATACGTCAGCTTTTGGACCGTAGATAGCTTGAACTCCTTGTCCTTTCATGACAAGACCCATAGCTCCTTCTGCTTTCCATTGTTCTGCATCACCGACTCTATCTGCATCTTTAACAGTTACACGAAGACGAGTCATACATGCATCAACATCAACGATGTTTGCACGTCCACCAAGAAGGTTGATAATGTTTACAGCTTGAGAACCTGCTGCAACTTTCACTTCGCTGCTAGATTCTTCTGAACCTTCAGCAGTTTCGTAGTTTCCGTTACGTCCTGGAGTTGCGTAGTTGAATTTTTGAATCATGAAGTTTGCGATAAAGTACATGATTACGGCAAAGAGAACAGTTACCCAAATGAAGTTAATGATATCCATACCGATACCAGCACTGATTGCAATAGGTGTACGAGTCAAGAACTCGATTGAACCGAATGAGTGCATACGTAGGTTTACAACGTCAGCCATAGCGAAGGCAGCACCTTGAACAAGTGAGTAAACAAGATACATAGGTGTTGCGACGAACATAAACATGTATTCGATTGGTTCAGTAACCCCTGTCAAGAATGTTGCAAGAGCTGTCGCAATCATCATACCTTTATATTTATGTTTCTTATCAGCATCGACATTACGGTAGATAGCCACGATCACACCCATCAAGATACCGAATGAACCGATCATTTGTCCAACTTTGAAACGAGCTGGGTGAACAGTATCTAACAATTGTTGGTAGTGACTTGCATCTGTACCTTTAAGGTTAACAAGGTCTGTTACCCATGCAAGCCAAAGTGGATCTTGACCAAATACTTGGCTACCTTTTGCTGCACCAGTTAAGACTTCATAAGTACCACCAAGAGCTGTGTAGTTCATTGGGATAGTCAACATGTGGTGAAGACCAAATGGCAAGAGCAAACGTTCCAATGTACCATACAAGAATGGTGCAAGGATTGGAGCAGTTTCTTGTGAGTTGGCAATCCAGATACCAAAGCTATTGATACCAGTTTGCACAAGTGGCCAAAAAGCAGCAAGTACAATTGCAGCAATTATTGAACGAAGAATAACTACAAATGGTACAAAACGTTTTCCGTTAAAGAATGAAAGTGCATCAGGAAGCTTACGGAAGTTATAGTATTTATTGTAAGCAGTTGCTCCAATAAAACCAGAAATAATCCCTACGAATACACCCATGTTAAGTGCTGGAGCTTCCATAACACTAATGAAGTAATCAGCAACTTTGATTGAACCACCAAAGAGAGTTGTTACCATAGCATCTGGATTTTTCAACATATCTCCTGATACACCAAAGATTGTACCAGTGATACGGTTAATCAAGATGAAGGCAAGACCAGCGGCGAAAGCACCACCAGCACGTTCCTTAGCCCAGCTTCCTCCAATAGCGAGGGCGAACAAGATATGAAGGTTAACGATAACTCCCCAACCGATTTGCTCTAGTACACCACCAGTAATAACGAGTGGGGCAAAGTTAGGGTTGATCATCACAAGAGACTTACCGATTGAAATCATCAAACCAGCAGCCGGCATAACAGCGATAACCACCATCAAAGCCTTACCGAATTTTTGCCAAAACTCGAAAGACAAGACATTTTTGAATGTATCTTTCATCATTCAAATCTCCTTTATTTTTATTTAGGCAAACGTTTTACGAAAACGTTTGCACTTAACTATGTATTAATTATACCACTTTAATTTTTTTTGTAAAGGCTTTTATAAAAAAAAGTAGACTTTTTTCTAAAATTTTTGTAGCAAAAAAAGGAGATCATTTAATCTCCTCATAAAAGTAGCTATTTTATCTAAATCTTCAAGAATCGGCGCATGGAAATTCCTGATCCCAGTGAACCAATGAAAATTCCAATCACAAACAATAGGGCAATCATCAGAGGAGTAAATACCTCTGGCGCGATCATAGAAAGATTTTGTCCGACCAACGACTTATTGACAGATTGGTAAACCATTCGATAAACAATAAAGACCAACACTGATGGCGCAGTTGCTCCAAGTAAACCAATGAAGGCACCTTCAAGTAAGAAAGGTCCGCGGATATAACTATTCTTAGCACCAACCAAGCGCATGATTTGAATTTCACGACTACGAGAAATAATGGTAATACGAATGGTATTTGAAATCAAGAAAACTGCAATGAAAATCAAAAGTCCTGCAATAACTAATCCCCAAACACGGATAAATGATGCTAGTTGGAATAGGCGTTCTGTATTGGCACCACCATCCTGAACCTCAGACACACCTTCAATTTTTTTAGCATCCTCGGCTACAGTTTTTACATCACTTGGCGTATTGGTATCAACGATATAGGCATCATAGAGGGGGTTGGCATCTCCTTCAAAGATTTTCCAGTTGTCACCCATTGTCTCGGTTAATTTTTCATATTGTTCTTCTTTACTTGAAAAAGTAACACTCTTAACAGTAGACATCCCCTTCAAAGCATTGTATACCTTGTGGTAGTCATTATTTGTAACAGTTTGACCTTCTTTTTCAATAGTCTCGCTATTATCAGCTACATCCTTGCGAATATAAACCATCACTCGTACATTATTTTCAATATCTGTAGCTAGTTTCGCTGTATTGAAAATAACAGAAGCAAATATGGCAACCAAGGTCAAAGTAATCATGACTGAGCTGACAGCAGCCACTGTCATCCAACCATTTCGTTTCAAACTTTTTAGTGATTCAAATAAATGGCGAAAAAATCTACTAATCATCGTATCCATACTCTCCTTTTGATTCGTCACGAACGACACGGCCATTTTCAATGGCAATGACACGGTGGCGCAAGGTATTTACAATCTGGCTATTATGAGTCGCCATCAAAATAGTTGTCCCTTGTAGGTTAATCCGTTCCAAGAGATTCATAATTTCCCATGAATTATCCGGGTCCAGGTTTCCTGTTGGTTCATCGGCTATCAATACTTTGGGATTATTTACAATGGCACGTGCAATCGCAATCCGCTGTTGCTCTCCACCTGAGAGCTCATTCGGGAAAGAACGAACCTTGTGCTTCAACCCAACCAAGTCTAAAACTTCCATCACACGTTTTTTGATATTACGGCGATTTTCCCCGATTACTTCCATAGCGTAAGCAATATTTTCATAGACCGTTTTCTTTGGCAACAATTTATAATCCTGGAAGACAACCCCAACACTACGACGTAGAAGCGGGACGTCTTTCTTTTTGATCTTAACCAGATTAAAACCAGCAACTGATAGGCTTCCTTTATCGATTTTTACTTCACGATATAGAGAACGAATGAAGGTTGACTTCCCTGCTCCTGAAGGTCCTACAATGTAAGCAAATTCTCCCGGTTGAACGCTGACCGAAACACCGCGTAGGGCAGTCGTTCCATTGTCGTATTTTTTGACGACATCTCTCATTTCAATGATTGACATGTGAGTTCCTTTCTTTCTTAGCTGATTCGCCACTTGAGATAGGCATCGATAAAACCATCTAGGTCTCCGTCCATAACCTTATCTACCTGAGCAACTTCAAAGCTAGTTCGATGATCTTTTACCATAGTATAAGGCGTGAAGACATAAGAACGGATTTGGCTTCCCCATGTGATTTCCTTTTTTTCACCCTTGAGGGAATCAACTTCCGCAGCTTTCTTTTCTTGCTCCATTTGATAGAGCTTAGCCTGCAACATCTTCATGGCACGATCTCTATTTCCATACTGGGTACGATCGACCGTTGACTGGACAACAGTCCCAGTTGGAATGTGGGTTAAACGTACACCTGTTGAAACCTTGTTGACGTTTTGTCCACCGGCACCACCTGATCGGAAGGTGTCCATCTTGATATCATCTTCCCGGATTTCAACTTCAATGGTATCATCCAATTCTGGCATCACTTCTACAGATGTGAAAGAGGTATGGCGACGTTTGGCAGAGTCAAATGGTGAAATTCGCACCAAACGGTGTACCCCCATTTCTGACTTGAGAAGACCATAGGCATTAGGTCCTTCAAATGATAAGGTTACTGACTTGATACCAGCTTCATCTCCTGCTTGGTAATCCAGTACTTCCACTTTAAAGCCTTTAGCATTTCCATAGCGAGTGTACATACGAAGCAACATATCACCCCAGTCCTGAGCCTCAGTACCACCGGATCCTGGATGGATTTCCAAAATCGCATTATTATGGTCATAAGGTTCTGACAAGAGCAAGGTCATCTCGTAACTAGTCATCATCTTATCAAGTTCGGATAACTGCGCTACCAGTTCTTCTTGAACCGACTCGTCTTCTGCTAAAAAGTCCAATAAAATTTCAACTTCATCCTGCAACTCTTCCATCTTATGGAAGGTATTGTAAGTGTTTTTTAATTCATTTAATTCTTGCGACGTTTTTTGGGCCGCGATATTATCGTTCCAAAAATCAGGTTCTGTCATCTTGTTTTCCAAGATGGCAATCTCTTCCTCTAGACCTTCTAGGTCAAAGAGACCCCCTGAAAGAAGCTAATTTTTCACGATTTGCGTCAATTTTCTGACGAATTTCTGAAATGTCCATAAATACTCCTTTTTTATATCGTTTTATTATACCATAATCTATCATTTCTTTCCATCTTTTGCTCTACTCCCCTTTTCATGAAAAAAGAAGCCTTTCGGCTTCCCTTCTTATAAGACTTTTGCTGAAGTACGAGTGATTTCTTCTACTTGAATATTCTCTGATTCAAATTTTTCTTTCAAGGCTGGTAAATCAATTGATCCATCGATTTGCACTTCGATAATCACCTTACCATCCTTACGCGGAATATTGACTGTATGGGAGATATTCAAATTTTCTTCTACAATCAAAGAAACAATCTTTCCGAGAACACCAACTTCATTTTCCGTAACAAAGCGCACACGAATCCCTTCTTCGCCATAACCAGCAATTTCAAGAAAGGCTTGGAAAACGTCACGGTCCGTAATAACTCCATAGACTTGATGGTTATCTACTACAGGAAGAATACCAATCTTGTTTTTCAACATCAGATAAGTTGCATCCTCTAGACTCGCATAGCCTGAAACAGTGACAACATCGCGGATCATGACATCTTTGACTTTTGTCTTATTTAGAAGATAATTCATCTCATAGATAGAAAGACTGGTTGCCTTGGATGGACTAGCTTGGGCAATGGTTCCCTCAGTCACCAAACCAACCAATTGATCATTTTCGATAACAGGCAAGCGGTGCAACCCTTGCTCTCTCATCAAATCTGCTGCATGAGATACTGTTGTATCTGGACTAATATAAACTACCTTGCGGGTCATAAAATCTTTAACTGCCATGAGACTTCTCCTTTTCTATTCTTATCCCTATTATACAATCTTTTTGTAAATCTATCAAACGCTTACATTTCTTTTTCAAAATTCAGAAAAGTATGAATAAGCTAGCAAAAAGAGCTCTGAAATCGAGCTCTGTGAATGAAAGCAAGATACCTTTCATTCGATTTTTTCAATTATTAGAAATTAAGCTTTCAATGTAGATGAATATTGCTTTGCAATCTATATCTGCCGACTAAAAAGATCCCCCGGACTATAATGATGATTACTTCGTAATCCTCATCCACCGACTAAAACAATCCACTGGATAAGATAATTGCTTCGCAATCTTCATCCACCGACTAAAAAGGTCCCCCAGACCTTTTTAGCCACCTAGATATGCTTTTCTGACTTCTTCTGATGAAGCGAGTTCTTTTCCTGTTCCTGATAGAACGATTTTTCCTGTTTCCAGTACATATCCTCGATCAGAGATTGCGAGTGCCTTATTAGCGTTTTGTTCAATCAAGAGGACGGTTGTTCCTTGTTTCTGGATGTCTTGAATGATATCAAAAATCTCTTGGATAAAGATTGGGGCAAGTCCCATTGATGGTTCATCTAAGAGAAGAAGTTTTGGTGTTGACATGAGGGCGCGTCCCATGGCAAGCATTTGTTGTTCTCCCCCTGAAAGAGTGGCTGCATCTTGGTTCTTCCGTTCTTCAAGACGAGGAAAGCGTGAGAAAACCTTCTTCAAGTTAGCTTGATTTTCTTCACGATTTTTCTTTAAGAAAGCTCCCATTTCAAGATTTTCCATAACAGTCAAGCCAGGGAAGACGTGGCGTCCTTCTGGTACTTGTGAAAGACCACCTGCTACGATTTTCTGAGCCGGCATTTTTTGGATTTCTTGACCTAAAAATTCAATCTTTCCTGAACTCGGTCTAACTAAACCAGACAAGGTACGGAGAATAGTTGTTTTACCTGCACCATTGGCACCGATAAGGGAAACTACTTCTCCTTCATTCACTTCAAAGCTTACATCACGGACTGCTTGGATCATACCGTAATGCACAGAAAGATTATCAACTTTTAACATAGACATTAGGCTTCACCTCCTAGATAAGCTTCGATAACGCGTTTATTGGTCTTAATTTCGTCTGGAGTTCCCTGAGCAATCAAACGACCATATTCAAGAACGTAGATACGTTCTGTTACTTCCATGACCAGATTCATATCGTGTTCAATCAGCATGATCGTAATCTTAAATTCATCTTTGATACGACGAATTAACTCAGTCAATTCGGCTGTTTCCTGCGGATTCATACCTGCAGCTGGTTCATCTAAAAAGAGAATTTTAGGTTCCGTAGCAAGGGCACGAACAATTTCCAAACGACGTTGTTGTCCGTAGGCAAGATTTTTAGCTAGAGTTTCTGCATCACCATCTAAATCAAAGATTTTCAGCAATTCCAAAGCTTTAGCTTTTAATTCTTTTTCACTCTTATAAAAAGCTGGTAAGCGTAAGAAACTAGCAAAAACATGTTGTTTGTGATGGTTGCCAAAAGCAATCAAAACATTGTCCAAAACTGTTAAATCTTTAAAGAGACGGATATTTTGGAAAGTACGTCCAAGTCCCAAAGAGGCAATCTTATAAGGTGACTTTCCATTCAAAAGGTGACCATCTAAGGTTACTGTTCCCTCACTTGGTTCATAAACACCCGTCAAAAGGTTGAAAAGAGTGGTTTTCCCAGCTCCATTTGGACCGATTAGTCCAACCAGTTCCCCTTCGTTCAATTCAAGAGTCACATCTCCAACAGCTGTTAGACCGCCAAAATGTTTGGTTAACTGTTTTACTTCAAGTAATGCCATTAGTTTTGTTCCTCCTTCTTAGATTTTTTAAAGAAACGTGATAGGCTCAATTCCCATGTTCCAAGAAGTCCACCTGGTCTGAAAATCATTACCAATACCAAGGCCAAAGCGTAGATAATCATACGCACGCTGGCAACATCTTGGAGAAGCATATTCAAAATTCCAAGGACAATAGCTGAAACGATTGCACCTGTAATGGAACCAAGTCCACCAAATACAACAATGATCAAAACGTTGATTGAGTTGATGAAAGTGTAATCTTTCGGTACAACTGAACCGATAAATCCTGCCTGAAGTGACCCTGCAATACTTGCAGTAATGGCACCAAAGACAAAAGCGATGATTTTAATTTTAGTCGTATTAACCCCAACTGACTCAGCAGCGATTTCATCTTCACGAACGGAGAGGGTTGAACGACCAATTGGACTACGCAAGAAGTTCAAGGTTGCAATGGTTGTAATCACGACAAAGAAGTATACCATTTGCCAAGTTGTAAAGTTTGGAATTCCCAAGATACCTGCCGCACCATTTGTAAGGCTTCCACCATTGATGATAAAGATACGGATAATTTCAGAAACACCTAGAGTCGCTACCGCAAGATAGTCCCCCTTCAAGCGCAAGGTTGGAATTCCGACAAGTAAGGCAACTGCTCCTGAAAGTAAAGCCCCTACAAGCATGGCTCCAAAGAAGGCACCGTAGGTTGGTGATTTAGAACCAATAATAGCTGCTGCATAGGCACCAATCGCCATGAAACCAGCATGACCAAGTGAAAATTGTCCTGAAAAACCAACGATTAAGTTAAGACCAACAGCCAGAATAATATTAATTCCAATTTGTTGTAAAATCTGTACATAGAATAGGTTGAGTACTCCGACTGAAACCAGTACACTAATCAAGCCATAGCCAGCTAACAAAAGGAGTAACCATAGAATATTAACTTTTAAATTTTCCTTCATCGTTTACACCTTCTCTTTCACATTTTTACCAAGGATACCAGCTGGACGGACAATCAAGATCAACAACAAGATTCCATAAACAATGGCATCACGGAAGTCTGACATCCCAAAGGCTGTCGCAAAGGTTTCTAATAGACCAATTACAAAACCACCAAGCGCTGCACCAGGAATGATTCCGATACCACCAAGTACTGCGGCAACGAAAGACTTAAGACCGGGAGTAACCCCCATCAAAGGCTCAAGAGAGTTATAATAGAGGGCAATCAGAACACCAGCTGCACCCGCAAGAGCTGAACCCAAAGCGAAGGTAAAGCTGATAGTACGGTTAACGTTGATCCCCATCAATTGCGCTGCATCGCTATCTACGGATACTGCACGCATGGCTTTCCCCATCTTGGTCTTTTGAACAATAACTTGTAACAAAATCATCAAAATCAAGGAAATTGCCAAGATCATTAACTGAACGTTTGTTAAGCTAATTGGTCCCAAATCATAGCGAACTGTTTGAATCGCTTGAGGAAAGGCACGGGTATTAGCACCAACCAGATAGACCATTCCATACTCCAATAGGAAAGAAACCCCAATAGCTGTAATCAAAACAGCAATACGAGTAGAGTGACGCAAAGGTCGGTAAGCAAGGAACTCAATCACGACACCAAGAATGGCTGTCGCTAGCATAGCTACAATAAGCGCTACAAAGAAATTCATTTGGAAAGAATTAATCAAGAAATAACCGATAAAGGCTCCCATCATATAAATATCACCGTGGGCGAAGTTGATGAGCTTGATAATTCCGTAAACCATGGTATATCCTAGGGCTAACAGCGCATAAACACTACCTAGAATCAAACCATTTACTAGTTGTTGGAGCATAAGATTCACTCTTTCTATTTATAATTTAGAGGGTTTTCCCTCATTTTTTGATAGGTTCTTATACTCAATAAAAATCAAAGAGCAAACTAGGAAACTAGCCAAAGGCTGTACTTGAGTACGGCAAGGCGACGTTGACACAGTTTGAAGAGATTTTTGAAGAGTATTAAACATCGAAACAGGGAGTGAGTCAAAGGCTCATTCCCTATTTCAACATTTTTCTATTATGGTTTTACAACTTCTGCTGCT
>CAUQGR010000021.1:0-27658 GCA_963517545.1 uncultured Streptococcus sp.
GTGTCCTTTCTCGATCTTAGCTTTTCTTCAACCCACTACAGTTGACAAAGAGCCACTAACTCTAGGTTCGCATTTTTCCTCTTTTTTTATTTTATTGCAATACAAGTGATGCTGCTCCGATAACTCCAGCGTCATTTCCTAAAGTTGCAAGAGCCAATTTTGTTGATGTGCGTACTTGGGGGAAACTATTTTCGTCGTAGACTTTTTGAACACCTTGTAGAAGGAATTCTCCCGCAGCTGACACACCACCACCGATGACGATGGTTGATGGGTTTAGGATTGAACCGATGTTGGCACAAGCAATTCCCAAGTAACGTGAGAAGTTACGGTAAACGATCAAAGCAAGGTCGTCTCCTTCTTTTGCAAGGTCAAAGACTGTCTTAGCAGTTACTTCTTCTCCATTATCAATCAAGCGTTTCAAGGCTGCATCGCCTTCGTATTCATCGGCATAACGACGAGTCAAGTTGACAATCCCTGTTGCTGAAGCAACTGTCTCAAGGCAACCTTTCTTACCGCAAGTACATGCGATTGGTTGGTCAAAGTCAACAGTGATGTGGCCAAGCTCACCTGCTGCACCAGCAACACCGTGAAGCAATTTGCCTTCTGCGACGATACCGCCACCAACACCTGTACCAAGTGTCATAAAGACAACGTCTGGTTGGTTATCACCAGCACCCATCCAGCGCTCACCAAGAGCTGCCACGTTGGCATCATTATCGATGAAAAATGGAATACCCAAGGCTTTTTCAATCTTTTCTTTAATTGGTTGAAGGGTTTTCCAGTTGAGGTTGTAGGCACCGATAACAGTCCCTTTTTCACGGTCAACCACACCTGGTGATCCCATTCCAATACCTTGGAAGTCCGCTGCTGCCAATCCAAGCAAGTCCAAACGATGTTGAATAGACTCAATCATATCATCAACGATATGACTTCCCTCATCCAAAATGTTAGTCTTGATAGACCATTTTTCTTGGATTTCTCCTGCTGTTGTTAAGATTGCAAATTTGATAGAAGTTCCACCAAGGTCAATCCCAATAATCTTTTGACTCATCATATTCTCCTTTTTCATTATGAATTAACTGAAAATGCTTACAGATATAGTATAACAAAATCTAATCGTTTATGCAAAGGTTTGCATTAACTTTCTAAATTTTATCTGATTTATGGTTTCCAGAGACCTGAAGCATCTACGTAGTAACGTCCATCATCAACTCGCTCATTCTTAGCCATTTTGCCATCTGATTTCAAATAGTAGTTTCCTTGCCATGCATTGCGAGCATAAGAACCATCTGATTTCAAGTAATACCAGGCTTGGTAAGAAGAGTCATAAACCCACTCACCTTGTGCCATTTTACCGTTTGACTTAAGGTAGTAAGCTCCTTGCCATGCATTGCGAGCATAAGATCCATCTGATTTCAAGTAATACCAAGCCTGATAAGAAGAGTCATAAACCCATTCACCTTTGGCCATCTTACCATCTGATTTCAAATAGTAATTTCCTTGCCATGTACTATAAGCATAGGAACCATCTGATTTCAAGTAATACCAAGCTTGATAAGAAGAGTCATAAATCCATTCGCTCTGGGCCATTTTCCCGTCTGCTTTCAGATAATAGCTTCCCTGCCAAGCATTTTTCATTGAATTTCCATTTTCATCAAAGTAGTACCAAGCACCGTCCTGCTTAACCCAACCACTTGTTGTTGCTGAACTTGTATCAGTTTGAGTTGTAGTCTTTTGTTTTGCTTTAAAAGCACCCTTAGGGGCATTTTTCAATTCACAAGCCACACCATCATGGTCGCGGTCTAACTTGGCAGAATAACCAGGGTCTCCCTCATGAAGATCTGAATAGCCATTAGCCCAAGCTTCCTTACAGCTAGAAAAATGGATGTTTTCTTCTGCTAAAACTGGTTGTGAAAACAAGGCTAAAACTGACAACGTCGCCAAACTCATTTTAAAAAATAGACGCTTGTTCATTACTTTCTCCTATAGGAATGTTATCGATTTCAATATTATTTTATCAAACTTATTTCAGCAATTCAAGGAAACTTCTGGTATTTTCTTCAAACTCCTTTGGTTTTTCCTTATTCAAGACATGAGAACCGTCAGGGATAATCTGAAATTGGGATTCTGATATTAATTTATGAAGACTTCTCATAGAACTAAGATTCGGTTTATCTTTGCTGCCACAAATCAGTAAGGTTGGATAGGGGCAAATCTTTGCAATCTCCCTTAAATCAAGTGTCTTCAATTCCTCAGAAACTCCGACCATAAGAACCTTATCTGCTCCCTGTTTTTCAAATACCCTTTTGGGAAGTAGTTTAAAAATCAGCAACTGAAGATAAAATAAGATATTACCGGACAGTTTAAGTGGACATCCTGATAGAATCAAAGCTCGAAGATTTGGTAAATCGTAACTAGATAGTTCTAATGCCAGGGCAGCACCTAAGGACAATCCAATCAAAACAAAAGGTTCTGTCTCTTGAGCTAGGTGTTGATAAACTCGCTCCTTGGCTTTTTGATAGCTGCCAACTCCAGAAGGAAATAACTCGATAGCCTCAGAAGGATAATCTGTCAGTAGATTCCGAACTTCTTTCCAACTCTCTGCTGACTGCCCTAACCCGTGTAAAAATACCAGTTTCATCTAGTTCTCCTCTAGGCTTAATTCATACAAGCCTCTCACTGCATTACAGCCGTAAATAGCTTCTGCTTGGACTAAGTCTGCCAAGGTCAAGATTTTTTCTTCTACCTGCCCTGTTTCCAGCAAATGCTGACGATAAATTCCTGGCAAGATTCCAAGTCGGATAGGCGGTGTGTAGAGTTTCCCAGCAATTTTCAGAACCAAATTTCCAATAGATGTTTCAAGCAGTTCTCCTAACTTATTGTAGTAAATCTTCTCTTGTTCCCCTAGGCTCAAATGCGGTCTGTAAGTCGTTTTAAAATAGGTAAAGGATTGTTGCAAATTAGATTCCTGAAGGCAGAGTTGGGCATGGTAGAAATGTGGACTAAGAGCTGTTAATACTTGACGACTGAGTTCTATTTCTCCAGACTTGCTGAGACTAATTCGCAAACGGTAGTCTTGATTAACATCACAAGCTTGGCACTCTGCCTCTATCTTTTGTCTCAAGTCTTCTGCATCAAAAAGATATGCAAAATATCGACTCGCTTTTCTCAGTCTTTCTATATGTTGCTCTTCAAACAGCAGTTGTTTTTGGCTGATTTTTCCAGTTGTAATCAGTTGGAAGCGGGCTTGTTTACGATAAAGGACTGCCGCCTTTTGATGAACCTCTCGGTATTCAGATTCCCAAGTGCTATCCCATGTAATGCCACCACCAACTCCATAGATGGCTTTCCCTTGATGCAGTTGAATAGTCCGGATAGCAACATTGAAAATCCGTCGTTCATTTGGAAGCAAGAGACCAATCGTTCCACAGTAGACTCCACGCGGTTGTGGCTCCAAGTCCTTAATGATTTCCATGGTCGCAATTTTAGGTGCTCCCGTTATGGAACCACAAGGAAAGAGAGAACGGAATATTTCAACAAGGTTCACATCCTCTCGCAACTGACTCTTGATGGTCGAAGTCATCTGCCAAACAGTTGAATACTGCTCTACCTGACACAGATGCTCCACATGCTCACTCCCCACCTCAGAAATACGGTTCATATCGTTGCGCAAGAGGTCCACAATCATCATATTTTCAGACCGATTTTTAGGATCCTGCTCCAACCAACTAGCCTGTTCCAGATCTTCTTGGTCGGTGACCCCACGCTGAGTCGTTCCCTTCATTGGTCGCGTCGTCAATTCACGGTCATTTTGCTCAAAAAAGAGTTCTGGACTCATGGAAATCACTGCCATCTCGTCATGTTCCACATAGGCATTGTAACCCGCCTCCTGCTCTACCACCATACGATTGTAGATGGCAAACGGATTAGCACTGAGGTCTTGCTTGAGTTGAACGGTGTAATTGACTTGATAGGTATCTCCCTGCCGTAAATGATGGTGAATCTGGGCAATCGCCTTTTCATATTCTGCTTCAGACGTCACTTCCTGCCAATTTGAAGGCAAATCAACCTCATCATAAGTCAGAGGAATAGGGGATGTTTCTACCCTATCATGAACAGTAAAATACAGTAGGTACTCTCCCAATAGGGGAGACTTGTGAACTGCTAATTTTTCCTCAAAAGCAGGTGTAGCCTCGTAGCTGACATAACCCACCACATAGTAGCCCTTCTCTTGGTAGCTCTCCACTTGTGCCAGCAAGGCTGTTACTTCCGCTAAATCTCTCGTTTTTAACTCTTTGATAGGCTGGGTAAAGGTGTATCTCTCGCCCAAAGCCCTAAAATCAATCACTGTTTTTCTATGCATACCTTAAGTATAGCACAAAATAAGAAAACCCTCATCCGCAAAGCAGATGAGAGATTTCGATTATCTAAAGATTGAAGTTTTAAAGCTGTTTGTTTGTTGAAGAAGTTTTTTGAATAATTTCTCTTTAAGTGATACAGTATTATCAAATTTAACTGATCCATTTTTAAGAGTTGCTTTATCTTTTTCAACTGCTTCAGCAAATGCACGTTTTAAGTCTTCGTAACTATTATAAGTTGTCCCGTCGATTTCAACAGCATTAAATCCTGCTTTAGCCTTATCCACAACTTCTTTGAAGTATGCTTTCTTCCAATCTTCTAGATTTGTAAATCTACCTTCAGAAATCTTATTGATAATAAAATCATCACCTAAAGTGGCTTTACCAGCTTTTTTAGATTCAGCTTTTAACATATTCGAAGCATAATTTAAGAATCCTTTTTCATATCCATAATATCCCCAAATTCTGAATGTATTATGTTTAAATGACATTGATCCAGGAGCCCCTTCACTTGTATTACCACCATAAATACCAGCAGTAATCGGTACTGTCACATAGGCAGTTCCAAATCCAGTTGGGTCATAAATAGCATTTCCTGGGCCATGTTTTGTCATGAAATTCTTGTCTACTAGATCGTTAACAGAAGTTAAGTTATATTCTTTTTCTTCTGCATTCAAATCACGAACTGCATCATATTGATTTTTCGTATTCGCTCCACGTAATTTCTTATCAACTTTCTTAAACCAAGCACTATTTAACTCTTTATCATGTTGGTTCAATACTGCTTCTCCTTCAAGGTAATCAAGAAGCATGAGGGTATCATTGAAACCTTTCATGTAATGATCGATTTCTTCACGAGATGTAAGGTCGTTTGGATTAGTGTTATACCATTGATTTCCGTTGTTTGGACGTTCGTAGGCCATGTTCAATCCTAGTGCTTTAAAGTCACCGTTTGGACTTGTTTCAGCAGGTGATTGCAACATACCTTGTGCGAATGCTTCTAAGTCAGTTCCTTCACGGTGTCTAGAACCACCTAAGTAAACCATACGGTCGTTTACGTGAGTCGTTTAGTGAGTAAAGGCTGAGATACCGAAATCACTAATCATATCAGTAACCATGAAAAAGACTGAATCATCCTTATAAGGATTACCGTAAATACGAGCTACAGCTCCCATACGCCAGTCAGTTGCGTGGTAACGACCTGTTGGTCCGTACAATTCACGTACTGGCGCAACATCTTTACCACTAGCAGTATGTCCGTATTTATCTGTGCTGATTCCTTTATAGTTTTGGTTATCTAACACAGGAGTTGGTACCATATTGTTGCTCTTAAGCAGTTGGTTACGAACTTTATCTAATGATAGACGAGACCAGAAGTCTAGGTAATTTTGTTGACCTTTAGCGACTTTATTGATTTCAGCTTTGAATGCTTCGCGTTCTTCCGCAGTATTCTTACCGTATTTTTCAAATGAACTGTAAGCCATAGTGTTATATGTTGAGATTAAGAACATATGTGCATCTTTTAAATTCAGAAGTGGCAGAATCATCTTACCGTGCACGTCGTTGTTTAATCCTTCGTATGCTCTGTGTTTCTTATCAGCAAACTCAGGAGTTGTTGTCTTCGGCTCAACCACATATACATTATCTTTAGTTGCTTTTATGAACCAATCGTTTAAGTCTGTGTCACTTGTGAAGAGTTCCATATTGTATTTCAAGAACTCATGTAAATTACCTTTACCAGTAGCACCAGCAATCACTTCACGATAAGCATCATGAGTACGATCACCCTTAATATAACTTTCTTTAGAACCAATATTGATGATTCGATCTAGAACACTAACATTCTTACCATAGAAGTCCGGTTTGAATAACATTAACTCTTTAATGTTAAAGTCATCGAATTTAACTCCGTAGTAACGGTTGAGGTAAGACAAACCAAGAAGAACTGCAGCCTTATTGTCATCAATTTTCTTAATCAAGGCACGTTTAGCAGCTTCATCTGTATTCAGTTGGTGATCTTCATTTTCCACTAACTTCGTAACGAATTGAGTTAGATTATCCTTAACATACTTGAAGCTTTCTTCTAGGTACAAGTCCTTAATTGCATTGACTTTGTTGCCACCAGTTCTACCCAAGTGTTGGTAAATCGGGTCAGATTGCAATTCAACTGGACTCAATTTACTTTCGATAGCGCTGATTAAATCTGCACGATCTTTAACAACCATGTTTGGCGTGTAAACGACTTCACCAAGTTCAGCGATACCGTATTCTTTCACTTGCTTAACTTGAGAATTTTTTGGTGAAATTGTTAAGATTTCTTTTGTCTTATCTGCATAGTGAACCATAATATGGTCAGCATCTGTAAGGTCTGTGACAAAGTCATTTCCTTTCATCGCAGTAACAGACAATACTTCTTTCGTTAACAAGTTTGATCCAGCCGGAATCTTGTTCCCTTGGTTTATGATCCACTCTTTATTGTAGAATGGTTGAAGTTTTTCAACATTACGATAAGCAAGTTCACGAGATGCATCGTAATCTTGAGTATCTTTGTAAGTGTCAGATTTTGGTTTAACATTATTTAGTGTATCTGAAACAAGAGGATTGATAACATAATCATTAGCTGTAATTCCTAATGTTGCAATTTTCTGGTCAGCTTCATCTTGAGACACTTCTTTAATTCGGTTAGAAACAGAGAATTTAAATGAACGTTTACCTGTACTTACATCTTTCACGATAAAGTTACGTTCTAAAGCGTTATTTGAGAAGTATCCACCATCTTCGTCAATATCTTTAGATCCATAGAACACTTCACCATTTTCAACTTTCATCATAGACACAGAGTCTGCAACTTTACCCCATGCCCAGTTCTTACTAAGGAAACCACCTACTTCAACAGGTGTGTTTACCTTAATAGTTCCTTTCGTAACAGCGTTACGAACAGAACCATATTTACCAATTCCGTTAGGATCAGAACCGTTATCTGATCTAGCGACAAATCCACCGATACGAGCTTTATTAGCAACTATATCAGCTTCTACATATCCTTTATCAACATTACCTTTCCAGATTTCGCCAACCATGCCACCGAAATCCCAACCTCTATCACCTACACCAGTAAGTTTACCAATATAAGCAACATTAGTAAGTTGTCCGCCGTTATCTAATTTGTTAACAAGTCCGGCAATTCCATCTCTACCAGTGATGCTACCAGTTACTTTAATATTCTCAACAGTAGCATTCTTAACAGTTCTAGCAAGAGCAGAAATGTTATCAATCCAAGGCATATTAATATCGACATTAGCTAAGTTAACATCTTTAACCGAACCGCCTTCAATACCACCAAATAATTGACGAGTCATATTGTGGATTGAATAACGTTGTCCCTCAACACTTGATAACTTACCTTTAAATGTACCAGGAACATACTCTTTATTTGGAGTTGGTACATTGGCTGCATTAAGGTCTGCACCAAGTTTGAACTCACCGCTAGGGTTAGCTTTCATATCTTTTACAAGCTCATTGAAGTTGTAGTAAACATTACCTTCTTTTGCTTTTTGTTTTTCAAAGTAATGTACATACTCTTCACTAAGTGTGTTATCTGCATTACGTTGAACTAAGTCTGGTGCTTTGGCAGTAACTTTATATAAAGTTTTTCCATCTTTTTCTACTTCTTCAATCTTGTCAACAGCAAGTCGTGTAACCTTGTTGTCGTGAGTTGTAACTCGTAGGTAAAGTGGGGCAACATCAGCTGGTTTTTCTGTAAGCAAACTAGTATCTGTTTCATTACCGTCAGCGTCCACACTCATCAAGCTTGTTTCTTTGATATTTTTGATTTCAACTTTTTTAAGGTCAATTCTTAGAGGTTCTTCATTCAGAACTTCTTCTTCATCACCCTCACCACGGTCATAAACCATCTTGGTTTCAAGTTTATAATCCTTGTAGTACTGCAAATCTGTTAAATTAGCAGTTAGGTCTTCTGGCGAAACATTCAAAGTTTTGACAATCTCATCACCTTTTTTCAGAGTTAGGGTGATAGATTTAATGGCCGCCTTGCTTGGATTTTCTAGACTGTATTTAACATCTGAAGTCCGTTTCAAATCCTTAGGTTCAACTGCTGTGATGGTCAATACTGGTTTTTCAAAGCTCTTAGTACCACGTTTCAAAATTCGGTCTTGAGGGGCCTCAATGACTTCTTCCGTTACTTTTGGTGCATCCTCAGTCTTAACTCCTTTGATAGTATTAAAGGTCTTAGTGATTTTTTTCTGACCTTCTTTACCTTCTTGAGCTACAACTTCTAAACCTTTTTTCAGTTGAGCATCTTCTTCAATCTTTTCTTCGAATGGAATCTTTTCAAGGCTTTCCTCTACAAGAGTTCCTTCAATTGGTTTTGTACCACGGCTTACCTGTTGATTTACAGGCTCCTTAGTCACTTCCGTACTGGTTGAAAGAACTTGGTCAGTTTTGACACCTTCTACCGTTTTATAGGTTGTTTTGGTAACTTGACTTCCTTTTTCACCATTTCGTAGGACAGTTTCTTCGTCTGTATACTTAGTTGGATCCTCAGTCGTTTCAGTTTTGTAGTCAATTTCTGTAGTTGATTCTTCAACAAGGGTTCCTTCAGTCACCTTATACTCAGGTAACTGATCTTGAACAAGTGCTTGACCTTCCTTGCCTTCCTCTTGAGTTCCTTTAGATTCTACCCTAGCTTCTGGCAATTCTGGTTGCGTTAAAGATTGACCTTCCTTACCTGCTTCTTGAGTGCCTTTAGACTCTACTGTAGCCTCTGGTAATGCAGGTTGCGTTAAGGCTTGACCTTCTTTGCCTTCTTCTTGGGTGCCTTTTGCTTCTACTGGAGCCTCTGGTAATGCAGGTTGCGTTAAGGCGTGGCCTGCTTTACCCTCCTCTTGAGTTCCTTTTGCTTCTACTGGAGCCTCTGGCAATTCAGGTTGTGTCAAGGCGTGGCCTGCTTTACCTTCCTCTTGAGTTCCTTTTGCTTCTACTGGAGCTTCTGGTAATTCCGGTTGCGTTAAGGCTTGACCTTCTTTGCCTTCTTCTTGAGTTCCTTTTGCTTCTACTGGAGCCTCTGGCAATTCTGGCTGCGTCAGAGATTGACCTTCTTTACCTGCTTCTTGAGTCCCTTTTGCTTCTACTGGGGCCTCTGGCAATTCGGGTTGCGTTAAGGCGTGGCCTACTTTACCTTCTTCTTGCGTACCTTTAGCTAATTGGTGACTTGGTTCTGCTTGCGGTACTGGAGTTGGGGCAGGTTGCACCTCTTTCTTAGTTCCGACTGCAATGACTTGCGACACAGGATTTTGAACTACTTGGTCTTCGATGACTTCTCTAACTTCTTGACCATTGACCACCGAAACTTTGGTTACAAGACGACGCTGACCATTGACTCCGGCTGTGACGATACGAGTCTGTCCTTCTGCCAAATTAGCATCTGGGCTTGTCACCGTTTCAAAAGGAATCTCCACCAAGCTCTCTTCCTGTCTTGTCTGAGGCTTCTCAGAAACTGGTCTTTCTTCAACAGCAGGGGCAACTGGATTCTCTACTACAGGTTTTTCGACGGCAATTTCCGGAGCAACAGCAGATCTTTCTTGAGCTACTTCTGTTTTCTCGTTTTCTTTTGAACTTTGCTTTTCTACTGGCAACTGAGGCTGTTCAGCTGAAGCTGGTCTTGATGGATGGAGTTCCGCTTCCTTGAAGTATCCAATGTATTCATAGCCATCAATGTGGATAATCCCTTCAGCTAAGCCTTCATGTGTAGAAGCTGAAATAGTTTGGTTATAAGAAAGCAATTCCTTATTTTCAAAAGCAAATGTCCCATAAGGAACAAAGGTGCTGGCTCCTAAAGAACCAATCAAGAGAACACCTAGGACTTCTCTACGACCTTTTTTAGACACTAAAAAAACTGCTAGCGAGGCCGTTGCCAAGCCAAGACCTGCCAAAGCTAGTTCCTTACTTCCTGTGTAAGGAAGTTGTTGACTGTTAGTTGCTTTCTTACGATAAACTACATAAAGAATATCATCATCTTGAAATTCTGTAGGAACCTCATGGTGAATCAGGGCTTTTTCAGACTCGGTCAATTCCTGCTCCGCCAAATAACGGTAATGAACGCTATGAGCTCCGCCAACTTCATTAGCATGCACCTTATCTACTGAAAGGGTACTAGCACCAAAAAGGAAGGCCCCGATTGCTACAGGACCTACCCCAACAGTTAGCTTACGAATCGAATATTTGGTAATTTTTTCTAATTGTTGTTTTGTTTTTTTCATTCTCACGACTTTCTGATAGAATCTTGTGGATAATGCGCACGCGCACCTCCAATTAATTTTGGACGGCTAGCAAGAGCCGTTACATGGGCATGCCCAATTTCTCTCAAAAGAGGGCGAATCGGAACCTGAACATGCTTGACATGCATGCCAATTGCAGTGTCTCCGATATCCAATCCAGCATGAGCCTTGATAAATTCAACCTCAACTGGATCCTGCATAAACTTGAAGGCTGCCAACTGACCCGAACCTCCTGCATGAAGAGTCGGAAGGACACTAACGATTTCCAGATCAAACTGCTCTGCTACCTGACGTTCAACGACTAGAGCCCGATTGACATGTTCACAGCCTTGAACAGCTAAATGGATACCTCTACTACCTAGAAGACCCAAAATAGTCCCCACTATCAGCTCGCCAATCTCTTGACTGGACTCTTTCCCAATCTGACCACCTATCACCTCACTAGAAGAAAGGCCCAAAACAAAAAGGGCCCCCTGCTTCAAATTGGCCTTCTCTAAAACATCTTCTAATACCTGACGTGTTTCTCTTTGAATCTGTGTCTCGTTCATCTCTGTCACCTCTTTTGTCACTCTTCTATCATACCGTTTTTTCTTGTTTTTAGCAAGATAGACAACCTGGAAAGCTTGCCCAATTACGCATAAAACTTCCAGAACTGACTGGGAGTTAGCTAGTTTATATTCTATTTATGTATATTTCAACTGTCGTACCTTTTGACGGGGAAGAATCAATCTTCATCTGGTAATTGTCTCCAAAATGAAGTTTGAGCCTTTGGTCGACATTTTGCAGACCAACTCCCCCACGTTTGAGCTGACTTTGACTATTGTCTCCAGTAGATTGGAAGCCAACGCCATCATCCTCAATGCGGATGACTAGTCCTCTATCCTGTTTCTGTACAGAAACTTTAATATGTCCCTGGCCTTCCTTCTCCTTGATGCCATGGTAAAGAGCATTTTCCACCAAGGGTTGTAACACCAACTTGGGCAAGACTAGATTATCAAAGGCAGGATTTTCATCAATTTCATATTCCAGTTTATCCCCATAGCGTTGTTTCTGGATAAAGAGATACTGGCGAACATGATTGATTTCGTCAGAGAGGCAAATCAAATCCTTACCTTGATTGAGGGCCAAGCGGAAATAGGTTGCCAAGGACTTGGTCACCTGAACCACTCGCTGACTATCCTGAAACTCAGCCATCCAGATGATGGTGTCCAAGGTATTATAGAGGAAATGCGGGTTTATCTGGCTTGACAAGGCTTGAAGTTCATACTGACGGGTTGTTTCTTCCTGCCTGCGAATAGCTACCATCAGCTGATCAATCTGATCCAACATGGCATTGAACTGGCGGGTCACTTCTCTCAGTTCATAGGCACCAACTTCCTTAGCACGAAGATTTTGTGTACCAGAGGCAATTTCCAGCATGGTTTCTCTCAAATCCTTCAAAGGGGCAATCCAGCGTTTGAGGCTGAACCACACCAAGCAGAGGCAGGCAAGAAGAGAGGTGACACTAGCCCCAAGCAAGGTCCACAAGAGCTGACTCCGAACCTGGGCTAACTTCTCCAGCGAAGACACTCCTATAACCGTCCAATCAGTCCCTGCAATCTGTTCCTGACTGACGTAGGATTGGTGGTCCAGCGTATAACCCTGCCCTGTCTCGATATAGGGTTTCATAGCTTCCATTTCACTAGCTGAGCTATAAACTGTGTGTTGAGGATGGTAGACAAATTCATGGTTTTCATTGATGATAAAGGCAAAGCCCTGCTGGCCCAACTGGAGTTGGTTGAGATAGGCTTCCAGAGTTTCGTAGGAAATATCCAAACGAAGCACGCCCAGATTGGCTCCCTTTGCATCAAGAAGTTCCTGAGTGACAGAAATAACCCACTGACTATCCGATTTACGAGCTGGAGTCAAAACAGGCATGGCTCCCTGATGAATGGCCTTCTGATACCAATCCTCAGCCATCATATCTGAGGTGGTTTTCATCTGCACACTGTCATCTGTAGAAATGACCTGACCGGATTTGGTGACCAGTACCACTGTTTTCAAGTCCTGGTCAGCCTTTAAGATGGTCAAAAATAGATCTCGGATTCCCTTGACCTTGTCTTGACTTGGATTCTCAGCATAGGTCAGGACATCTGCCTGCTGGGTCAAACTAGTCGAGGTGGTTTCTAATTTTTTAATATAAGACTGAATAAAGTGGCTAGTCTGGCTGATAGTCGTCTGGCTATTACCCTCAATGCTAGCCTCAATGGCTGACGAACTAGATTGATAGTAGAAAGTCCCAACCAGAGCTAGGAGAATGAGAAAGACCAGAAAGATGGAAATAACCATTCTGACTAGGAGAGAAGAACGCTTCATCGACCTTCTCCCTTCTTAAACTGACGAGGTGTCACACCCGCAATCTGTTTAAAGCGTTGGGTAAAGTAGTTCATATCTTCAAAACCAACCTTTTCTGCAATCTCATAAATCTTCAGATCTGTAGTTAAAAGCAAGAGTTTGGCTTGTTTAACACGTTCTCTCACCAGATAATCCTGAAAAGGCAAGCCCAACTCTTTCTTAATCAAAGAACTCAGATAAGTTGGACTAAAGCCCAAGTCACTGGCTAAAGACTTTAAACTAAACTGACTATCAGCTAGATGAGACTGGATTTTCTGGGCCATGTTTCCTTCAAACTTATCGGTCAATAAATCTTGTAACTGCTCTTCTTTCTCTTCCTTATCCAACTTTTGCTTGATTTTCCCCAACATTTCCTCAATATCCTGACGAGAAAAGGGCTTGAGCAGGTAATCGTCCACACCTAGTTTGACAGCAGACAAGGCATAATCAAAATCATCGTAGCCTGTTAAAAAAACTAAATGCACCTGAGGATAGGTTTCTCGGACCAGACTGGCCAACTGGATGCCATTTAGCTGGGGCATGTTGATATCGGTTAGAATGATATCTGGCACCTGCTTTTGTATCAAGTCCCAAGCCTGCCTTCCATTTTCAGCCTGACCGATGATTTCCATATCGTAGGCTGCTACATTGACCAGCTTGGTCAAGCCTTGTCTTACCAGATATTCATCTTCTACGATTAAGATTGTGTAGGTCATGCTTCTCTCCTTTGTCACTTACTAGTATCAGTATAGCAAAATTCTCCTCTAACTGCTTAGGAAAGACTTCTTATACTCAATGAAAATCAAAGAGCAAATTAGGAAGCTAGCCGCAGGTTGCTCAAAGTACAGCTTTGAGGTTGCAGATAAAAATTCTTGATATTATGTGCTTTATTGTTAGAAAATTTGCTTTATTTTCTCCTCAAATTGAGTTTTTGCCCAGTCTCAACCCTACCCACGGTAAGGCGATGCTGACGTGGTTTAAAGCGATTTTCGAAGAGTATTAATCGACATAATCTAGTAAATAGGCATAGCCTTTTTCTTCCATTTGGTCTTTAGGAATAAAGCGGATGGAAAGGCTATTGATACAGTAGCGCAAACCACCCTTGTCCTGAGGCCCATCTGTAAAGACATGACCAAGGTGAGAATCTCCAACTCGGCTCCGCACTTCCATGCGTGTCATATTGTAGGACTTATCTTCCTTGTAAGTAGCAACATCTGGACTGATGGGTTGTGTAAAACTAGGCCAACCGCAACCAGACTCAAACTTGTCCTTTGATGAAAAGAGGGGTTCGCCAGTTGCTACATCCACATAGATACCAGATTCAAATTTATCCCAGTAGCGGTTTGAAAAAGCCCGTTCTGTTTGATTTTTCTGGGTAACTGCATACTCCTCAGGTGACAAGGTCTTTTTCAATTCTTCATCACTTGGTTTAGGATATTTGCTGGCATCGATGACGGGGTAGGCAGCCTGATTGACGTTGATATGACAGTAGCCATTTGGATTTTTCTTGAGGTAGTCTTGGTGATAGTCCTCAGCCACCACAAAATTCTTCAAGGGCTCCTTTTCAACTGCTAAAGGTTGGTCGTATTTCTTAGCAACTTCATCAAAGACTTGGTTGATTACTTCCAAATCCTTGTCATCTGTGTAATAAACACCGGTACGGTACTGGGTCCCCACATCATTTCCTTGTTTATTTTTGCTGGTTGGATTGATAATGCGGAAGTAATGAAGCAAGATTTCCTTGAGGGAAATTTGCTTGGCATCATAGGTGACATGGACAGTCTCCGCATGCCCTGTTTGATTGATCAATTCGTACTTGGTTGTTTCCTCTCTACCATTCGCATAGCCTGAAACGGCATCTGTCACTCCAGGCACGCGTGAGAAGTATTCCTCCACTCCCCAGAAACATCCCCCAGCTAGATAAATTTCATGCAAGTCTGCATCTTTACTAATTTCTGTTTTTTTCACTGTTTTTCCTCCTTGGCTAACTGCCGCTTTCTCAATTTGAGAGCTATCTGTCTGACCTGCATTTCGCATCAATAGAAAATAGAAACCGGTTATGGCTAGGAAAAAGATCCCTGCCAAGACAAACAATTTTACTTTATCATTCATGACCTTTCTCTACCCCATTTCTTTCAATGTTTTTAAAATCATATCCTTATCCATAAAACCTGGTTGCGTTTTGACCAGCTTTCCTTCCTTGTCTATAAAGGCTTGAGTTGGGTAAGAACGGACACCATAACTTTCCAAGAGTTTGCCTGATGGATCAATTAAAACTGGGAAATTTTTATAATCCAAGCCCTTGTACCAATTCTTAAATTCTGCTTCAGCTTGTTCCCCCTTGTGTCCAGGAGACACTACTGTCAAGACCACATAATCATCACCAGCATCCTTAGCAATTTCATCCGTATCTGGAAGACTAGCCAGACAAATAGAACACCAAGAAGCCCAGAATTTAAGATAGACTTTCTTTCCCTTGTAATCAGATAAGTGGTAGGTCTTGCCATCTACTCCCGTCAATTCAAAATCAGCTACTGCCTGACCCTTGTTGGCAGTTTGCGCACTCACTTGTTCTGTTTTGGTTTGCTCCTTCATAGTAGATTGGTCTGACATATTGTTAGCCGAACAGGCTGCCAAACAACAGATTGAGCCTACTCCAAGTAGACATGTTTGCCATTTTTTCATTTCTTCTTCCTCTCTATTCAAATAATGTAGTCAAAATGGAAGCATTTCCCAAAAGCACCAAGATTCCCATCACGATAATGAGGAAACCACCCACTTTTTTGAGGGTTCCGAGATAAGGATGGAGTTTTCGGAAATGTTTCAAAACATAGCTGGAGGCCAGAGCTAGAAGCAAAAATGGTAGCGCCAAGCCCAACGTGTACACCAACATGAGACCCGCTCCCTGCCAAGCACCTGAACCACCTGAAGCCGCCAAGGATAAAACAGACCCCAGAACCGGCCCTACACAAGGCGTCCAAGCAAAACTAAAAGTCAACCCCAGTAAAAATGCCTGACTATAGCCCTTACCATTTTGCCCCTGTCCTTGCAGTTGTAACCTCTTTTCCTTATAAAGCCCCTTAAAGTGTAGAATCTCCATCTGGTGCAAGCCTAAGAGAATGATAACCGCACCTGTCACATATTGGAACCAAGAAGCATACAGCAAATTGCCTAAAAAACCAGCACCATAACCCAGTAAGATAAAGATAAAGGATATCCCTGCTATAAAGGCCAGAGTTCGCAATAAACTGACAACTGAGATTGAAAATTTGCCACTAGAAGCCTGAGCACCATCTTTGTCATCCAACAAGACCCCTGCATAGACTGGCAACAAGGGTAAGATACAAGGAGAAAAGAAGGAAAGAATTCCAGCAAGAAAAACACTGATAAAAAAGATTATATTATCCATTGCCTTCCTCCATTCTTTGATTTGATAGGACTATTATAGCCCCAAAACTCCAGAAAAAACAGGGACAATGATAGGGAAAAATAGGAATTTAATCAGGTTATGTAAAAACTGTTGCAAAAAAAGCCAGACAAAGTCTGACTTTGATGAAAACTGAAAAGAAAATTCACTATTCTTCCCTACTTATCTGATAATAAATAAGGTCCGCAAGATAGCCTTTTCTCTCTACACCATTGGTAATAGTCTTGAGATAAGACATTCCAGCCTTCTCCATGACACGACCTGAAGCTGGATTGAGACTGGCATATCGTGCTCTGACATTTTGAAAATCTGCTTGAGTAAAACAGAAGTCCAAGACAGCTTTCAAGGCCTCCGTCATCATACCATGACCCCAGTAAACCTTTCCTAGCACATAGCCAATTTCACAAGAAGAATCGTTCTCATCTATTACAACGATGCTGATATCTCCTATCACCTGCTCCGGGTTTTCTTTGAGACAAATGGCCCATTTGTAATAGTTGGGATTTGTATAAGAGGCAACCCAATTACGAATCGAGTTTCGAGTCACCTCGACATCAGAATGGGGATCCCAAGTGACGTAGGTTAGATTCTCAGCAGATGAAGCCCAATTCTGAAACATAGCTTCTGCATCACTTTCCACAAATCTTCGCAAGATTAAACGATCTGTCTGTAATATTTGCGTACCGATTGCTTTCATGACGCTACCTCGCTTTCTGATAGATGATTCTCTGACCAACCTCAATTTAAATTTACTTTGCTTTTGAATTTCAAGGTAATAAGCTAAAAAGGTCCCCCGGACCTTCCTCGCTTACTTGTTTCCATGCTCGGGGTAAAAGGACTAAACTCAGTAACAACTAAAAAACAAGTTTTTCATCTAGTTCCTTGACGCAGTCGCTGTCTGGTTTGAAATGCGCTCTAGCAAGCTTTTTCAAACCTAGTCATCGTTGCGGGGGTGAGACGACGAAATCGAACTCTGTGAGTTACCGGACCTTCTCTCACTTTCTTATTTCAAGGTGAGAGGCTGAAAACCTCCACTGGAGGTTTTCACTCCCAAAAATCATCGAATACGGTGATTGGTAGGTGGCGTTTGTGTTGGCCTTTGTGCCACCAGTTTTCAATGGTCTCTTGAGCTTCTGGACTGATTGATTTGCCTTCTAGGTAATCGTCAATCTCTTCATAAGTGACTCCGAGGGCTACTTCATCAGCTAGACCTGGTTTATCTTCTTCTAGGTCTGCTGTTGGGATTTTTTCATAAAGGGCTGGGTCTGCACCAAGTTCCTGCAAGAGTTGTTTTCCTTGACGTTTATTGAGGCGATAAAGAGGGAGAATATCCGCACCACCGTCACCAAACTTGGTAAAGAAACCTGTGATATTTTCCGCAGCATGGTCTGTCCCAATGACCGCTCCACTATGGGCACCCGCAAGGGCATATTGGGCAATCATACGGCTACGAGCCTTGATATTTCCCTTATTAAAGTCTGAAACAGGACTACCTGTCGCTTCAACTGCAGCTGTCATAGCGTCAACCGATTCCTTAATATTGACGACTAAACTGACATCAGGCTGGATAAAGGCTAGTGCTTTTTGAGCATCTGCTTCATCAGCTTGCACTCCATATGGCAAACGAACAGCGATAAATTTGTAGCTGTCGTCTCCCGTTTCTGCTCGCAATTCTTCCATAGTTAATTGAGCCAATCGTCCTGCTAAGGTTGAGTCTTGTCCCCCAGAAATCCCTAGTACAAAGGTTTTTAGGAAGGGATGTTTTTTCAGGTATCTTTTTAAGAAATCAATGGAACGACGGATTTCTTCCTGGGCATCAATCACTGATTTGACACCCAGTTCTTGGATAATCGTTTCTTGCAAACTCATTCTTCTTCTCCTTCACCAAGGGCTTCCTTGCGCATCTTGTCAATCAAGTCCATCTTATCTTGCCATACATCACGCGCCAAATCCACTGGATAGTGCTGCGGATTGAGCACGCGCTTGTATTCATCCCAAAGCTTGTCAAATTCCTTACGAGCATAGTCCTGAATCTCAGTCAAACTAGGCAGATTGTAAATCAATTTTCCGTCTTTGAAGATATCCACCAAGAGAGGCACAGCATCAAAATTACGAACCGTCTTCTTGATATAAGTATAGGTCGGATGGAACATCTTGATTTCTGTCATGTCACTCACATTCACACCATCATAAGTGATGTAGTCACCCTCTGACTTGCCTTTTTCACGACTGGTAATGCGCCACACCTGCTTCTTACCTGGCGTAGACACTTTTTCCGCATTATTAGACAGCTTGATGGTATTGCGCATCTGACCATTTTCATCTTCGATTGCAACAATCTTGTAAACTGCACCAAGAGCTGGCTGGTCATAGGCTGTGATCAGCTTGGTACCCACGCCCCAGACATCAATCTTGGCCTTTTGCATCTTGAGATTGAGGATAGTATTTTCGTCCAAATCATTTGAAGCATAAATCTTAGCCTCTGTAAATCCAGCCTCGTCCAGTTGCTGGCGAACTTTCTTGGAAATGTAGGCAATATCCCCAGAGTCAATCCGCACACCCATAAAGTTAATCTGGTCCCCCAACTCACGCGCCACCTGAATGGCAGCTGGCACACCAATACGAAGGGTGTCATAGGTATCCACAAGAAAAACGCAATTTTTGTGGGTCGCAGCATAAGCCTTGAAGGCCTCATAGTCGTTACCATAAACCTGTACCAAGGCATGGGCATGGGTCCCCAAGACAGGAATGTCAAAGAGTTTACCAGCACGCACGTTACTAGTTCCATTGGCACCACCAATCACCGCTGCGCGTGTTCCCCAGATAGCCGCATCCATTTCTTGCGCCCGACGTGTTCCAAACTCCATCAAGGGTTCATCTTCAATAACCGAGCGAATACGTGCTGCCTTAGTCGCCACTAATGTCTGGTAGTTGACGATGTTCAAAAGAGCTGTTTCAACCAACTGACATTGAGCTAGAGGGCCTTCCACCTGCACAATCGGTTCATTAGCAAAGACCAAGTCCCCTTCTTGGGCAGAACGAACGGTCAACTCCAACTTGAAATTGCGGAGATAGTCCAAGAATGCCCCATGATAGCCTAGCGACTCCAAATAGGCAATATCACTATCTGAAAAACGCAAGTCTTCAAGATAATTCACAATTCTTTCCAAACCTGCAAAAACTGCATAGCCATTCTTAAAAGGCTGTTGGCGGAAATAAACCTCAAAGACCGCCTTTTTATTGTGAATCCCTTGGTCAAAGTAAACCTGCATCATGTTAATCTGGTACAAGTCCGTGTGCAATGTCAAACTATCATCTGGATACATACTTTTCCTACTTCCTTAGCTAGAAACCCATGAAAATTTTCAAAAACTTTCATGTATTCCAATAAATTAGTACTATTATATCACATTTTAGCTGGATTGAGAAAAGAGTAACAAGCTATTCACCACTCTCCAGTTCATCCATATCTTGTTCAAACTTTTTCTGAGCCCATTCGCCATAGCTCTTAAGACCAAGATTGCCAATAAAGACCCAGGGAAGGTAAATGACATAAGTAATTGCCCAAGCAGACAGGTATTTAACGTTCAAAGGATTGTGCTTATAAATTTCTATATTTAATTGATAATTCTGCAACATCAATAGAGTCGTAATCGCCAAGGTTAGGAAAAAACAACCCAAAATCGTAAAATGAAAACGACTATAGTAGGTCACTCCCAGATAACGGGCACGATTGAAAAAGAAGAAAATTCCTACTATCAGAGTATAGACTAGAAAATTCGGATTAAAAAGAGATGGAGCCAACACTGCCACCAAATAGCTTAGAAGTACAAGCCCAATAAAGAGTGAAAAAGACTCTGCCCCAGCTTTATTGATTAGCTGTTCTTCTCTTTCGTCAAGTAATTGATAATGAATGAATTTATTTACCATCTTCTTCCTCCCAAAATAATTGGTCTAGTGTTTTCCCTAAACATCTGCAAATGGACTGGCAGAGCGAGAGACTGGGATTGTATTTTCCCGCCTCTATCAAACCA
Source organism: uncultured Streptococcus sp. (assembly GCA_963517545.1). Lineage (GTDB taxonomy): Bacteria > Bacillota > Bacilli > Lactobacillales > Streptococcaceae > Streptococcus. Next base: position 20,489 of record CAUQGR010000021.1, read on the forward strand.
ATAGTCTGGCGCGTCACCCCCACAGCCTCTGCCAGTTGACCTTGAGTTAAATCAAGCTCTACACGAGCTAATTTTAATTTTAAATTTTTAGCCACTTGCGTCCTCCTTTTAATTTTAAAAAGTTGCGCCTCTTTTTAACAACATTATATCATATATCTCACTTAATGCAATATATAAATGTCATTTTATAAAATTTTGTTAACAAAAAACTCTCTACCACAAAAAGATAGAGAGTGTTGTGTTTAAATATAGGATTTCAAAATATCGACGACATCACTTCTTTTCTTAATCTGATAGGAGTTGATTCCCAATTTCTCAGCTGCGATTGTATTGTCTTCAATATCGTCTAGAAAGACACAATTTGTAGGATTTAACTGGTATTTATCGAGAATCCCCTTCATACTTATGTCAAGAACCCCTCTTTGCCTTATACTGTCATATTCACCTTACAAATCTTTTTGGTAATAAAATCTTTTTCCTGTGTAGGGATAGTCTTGCAAAGCAAAGACTTCCTTGTAGCCATGCCTTTTATAAAAATCAGGAGCTTGAAACTGGTAGGTATTGACAAAAGCAAAACGACAGTTTCGATTCTTAGCTTCAGTTTCTGCTTGCTGCAATAGTTTTGAACCGATTCCTTGCCCTCGCAGTTCCTCTTTTACAAATAAATACTCGATTTCTAGCCAATTTCCAAAAGTCTCTGCTATCAAACCTGCCAGGTGATTGCCCTTTTCATCTTCGACATAAAGATTAAGTGGCTCACTTTCAGCTTCTTCTCTTTTTGAACGATTATAAGCACGAATCAGATTCCCTATTTCTTGTGATTTCTGGGATTCCTTATTTTCCAATCTAAAGTACATCCAAACCTCCTTGAAAACTGATACAGCTTGTATTATAGTCTTATTTCAAAAGACTGTCAAACTAGCAAAAAACTCACCAACCTGAGTTGATGAGTCTTTAATCTATTTTCTAAATTTCCACTGGCTGTAAATCCCAAAACCGATAATCCAGATAGCTGATCCAATTGCTCCTACAAATGTAGACTCTTGTAAAAAGAGGGTTACAAAGACAAAGGCAAAGAAGAGCATGGTTAAAGGATTTAGGAAACGATAATGGGGCATGAGATAGCCATCCGCCATAAAGTCTGGTGACTTGCGGTATTTAAGGTGAGCCACCATGATCAAGATATAAATGGCGATATAGACACCTGATGATGATGCCGTAATCAAGGCAAAGGCATCCGAAACACCTGGCAAGATATTGATAAAGGCTGCCAGGGCAATCAAAATCGCTGAGGCGATGATGGCATTTTGTGGCACATTGTGGCGAGAAAGGGTATCTGCCTTGATCGCTTTTAGGAAGCGATTTGGCGAATCATGAGCAATCTGATACAAATGGCGCCCTGTTGAATAAAGGGTTGAGTTAAGAGCCGATGCTGCTGAGGTCAAAACGACGAAGTTAATCAAGGCTGCTGCCCACTTGACACCTGCTAACTCAAATACTGTAACAAAAGGTGAATCAGCAGAAGCCAGTTCACGCCATGGAATGATAGCCATGATGGCTAAGAGGGCACCCCCATAGAAAAAGGCGATACGCAAAGGAATTTCCTTAACGGCTTTTGGCAAGACCTGACGTGGATTTTTTGTTTCTGAAGTCGTTACCCCGATAAACTCAATCATAAGGTAGGCAAAGAACACCATCTGGAAGGCCATGACAAAGTTAACTCCACCATTTGGGAAGAGGGAGAAATTGTCGGCGATATTAGCTAAACTTGCTACTCCATGGGGTGTCTTAAAGCCTGTCAAGACCATAAAGACTCCTGTGGCAATCATAGCTAAAATAGCCACAATCTTGACCATAGCAAACCAAAACTCAACTTCCCCAAAGAGCTTCACCGCAATCAGATTGACCAAGGCTAGAATGGTCAAAAATCCAATCTCAATCATCCAACTTGGCCAGCTAGGGAACCAGAACTGAACATAGTGAGAGATAGCAGTGATTTCCGCCATACCGATAAAGACAACGGATAGCCAGTAAGACCAAACTGAGAAATAGCCCCAGCCCTTACCCAAATGGCGCGTGATAAAGTTGATAAAGGTATGTTGCTCAGGGTCTTGGTAGAGCATTTCCCCAACCGCACGCATCATGAGGAACATGAAGGCCCCTGTAATCATATAAATCAGTACAATAGAAGGACCTGTTAGGCTAATAGAGCGACCTGCTCCCAAAAAGAGTCCTGTTCCGATTGTTCCAGCGATGGCCATAACCTGCACATGACGATTAGTCAGACCACGCTCCATCTTATTTTTTTTCTTCTTTGAACTCATATCGTCTCCAATTCAATTTAAAATGGAAAAAGGAGTGAGTGAAGCGCACAGCCTCCCCACTCCTTTTTTCTGTTTTTAGGCTGTTTTTTCAACCTTTAAGATTTTTACATCATAGCTACCAACAGGTGTTTCAATGGTTGCTGTGTCACCTGTTTTCTTGCCAATCAAGGCTTGTCCAATTGGACTTTCATTTGAAACTTTACCTGCAAAGGCATCCGCACCCGCTGAACCTACGATAATATAAACTTCTTCTTCGTCCTCACCAATTTCTTGGATAGTGACTGTTTTACCAATCGCTACTTCGTCTTGGGCAACTGAGTCGCTATTGACGATTTCAGCATAACGGATTTTTGTTTCCAAGCTAGAGATTTGGCCTTCGACAAAGGCTTGTTCATCCTTCGCTGCTTCGTACTCACTATTTTCTGAAAGGTCACCGTATGAACGAGCAATCTTAATGCGCTCTACCACTTCTGGTCGACGGACCAATTTTAATTCTTCTAATTCTTTTTCCAGTTTTACCTTTTCCTCAAGGGTCATAGGATATGTTTTTTCTGCCATTTTTCTCAACTTTCTTCTGATGATATTTTCTAAAGAAAATTATGTGAAACATCACATAATTTTAGTTTGTTTGGTTTAATTTGCTGTTGACATGTTCAGCAACATTCCGATCATGTTCTTCTTTATTGCTAGCATAGTAGACCTTACCATCTGTCACATCTGCAACAAAGTAAAGGTTTTCACTCTTAGTCTGATTGATACTTGACTCGATAGCATCCAAGCTTGGACTATCTACTGGACCTGGCATCAAACCAGCTTTCGTATAAACATTATACGGTGAATTAATTGTCGTATCAATTCCAGCATCATCAGCAAGACTAATCTTCTGACCAAGTTTGCCTTGGGCATACAAGATGGCAATATTGCTTTGAAGTGGCATGCCAAGATTCAAGCGATTGTAGAATACACCTGCAATCAACTTACGATCGTCAGTCTTAGCTCCTTCTTTTTCGACAAGAGAAGCAATGGTCAACAATTCATTGACCGTCAAATTCTTAGACTTAATCGTACTGTAATGAGGTGCCAAAGTCTTGTCCATAGCTGCCAACATCTCATCAATCAAGCTTTCAATAGTTGTGCTTTCCTTGATAGAGTAAGTAGCTGGGAAAAGGAAACCTTCCAAACGGTAACGAGCTCCACTTTCCTTTGTAGGCAAGCTTTCAAGTAGACTAGGATATTTGGCAACTTCTTGACTAATAAAACTATCATCTTGAACTTTTGCTAGGAAAGCATCCGCTGTCAAAGGCTCTTTGAAGTCACCTTGCAATTGACCTACCGCTTGTGCCATTTGATCAATCGTATAACCTTCTGGAATTGTCAAAGTCGCAAGGACAGGTTCTTGAGCTTCAGCTGTTCCACCTTTTTGTAGTTCGTGAATGATATCTTCTGTACTCATACTCTTTTGCAAATTGTAATAGCCAGATTTCAAATCAGCATAATTTTTGTACTTAGCATACAAGCCAAAAACTAAACCGTGTTTAATCAAGCCGGCATCTTCAAGTGTCTTACCGATTTCTTGAACATTAGCCCCTTCTGGGATTTGCACTGTCACATATTGTTTAGAATCAGCGTCAACAGGCTGTAAAGATGACTGAACATACTGATAACCGAAGTAACCACCTGCCGAAATCAAGGCAAGGAAAATCAGTAGAGAAATGAAGAAGGCCTTGAATCCTGATTTTTTCTTCTTAGTAGGTTGAACTGTATCACGACGGCTACGACGTGGAGTTGCAGGCATTTCTTCTACAGCTTTCTTTTCCACTACTGGTTTTGAAGTAGGAACTTCTCTTTTTACTTCTCTCTGACCTTCTGTCTTATAAGAAACAGCTACCCTCGTTGGGATTTCATTAAATTCCTTTTCTACTTTTCTAGGACTAATAGGTCCTGGAGTTGGTCTTGATACTCCCTCCGCTGATGGAGCAGAAGGTCCTTCTTGACTCGGATGACTAGGAACAAGTGGAGCTTGTCTTACAGCCTCTTCTGCGGGAGAAGAAGGCACATCTTGACTTGGATGGGTTGGGGCAGCAGGAGTTTCTCTTTGAATCTCATCTGCTGGAGAAGTTGGTAAATCTTGGCTTGGGTGAGTAGGCACGGTAGGAGCTTTTCTCATAATCTCCTCTACAGCTGATAGAGAATCTTCCATTAGCTCTTCTATCGACTGGTCTTTCTTAGAAGAAAATTGGGGGTTTATTGAAGCTAAATTAACTTCCTCCTGATCTTCTTCATGTTTTTTAACTCGTTCTAAATCTCGTAAAATCTGCTCTTTAAAGCTTAATTTTTCTTCTTCTCTTGACTTTTCACTCAAAAGTTTTTCCTCCTCGTTGACAATCCATAATATTATATCTTAAAAGTCTAGGAAAAGCAACCTATGATGCCTTGTCTTGCCTATTTTTTAGCTTCCCAGACCATATCATACCAGGTTTCCCCTGCAAAGGTTGACTGGGACAAGCCTTCGTTGACAAATCCGTGTTTTTCATAGTAGGAGATGAGATAGTCATGACAGGTTAGGTTAATGCCTTCTCTCTCATCTTCAAGAGCCAGTTCTTTCAAGGCTGTTAGCAATTTCTGACCCAGTCCTAGCCCCTGTGCCTCTTTAGCAATGGAGAGGCAGGTCACAGAGATATAGCCACCCGATTCATGACTATAATCTTCTATCTCTTCTGTAAAAGACTGGTCTTGCAGATAGCGGTGAGGGGCAACTGGTCCTTCGATATAACCCATGATTCTACCTTCTTTTTCCGCAACCAGAAAAGAGGTCTGTATTTCTCGCAAATGCGCCTCAAAGACAGATCGAGAAATAGCTTCTTCTACCGAGAAATTCTCTAGTTCAAGTTCAACAATCCGATCCAAATCTTCTAATCTTGCTTGTCTGATTTTCATTTTGCCTCCAGATAAAAGGGATTAAACCAAATCATACTATAACCCTGGCTAGTTGCATAAAGGGAAGTTTCTTCATCAATAAAACCGTTCATTTCAAAATAGGAAAGCAGCTCATCAGGACTCTTCAAACGAATCCCTTTGTAATCCAGCTCAACTGCCACCTCTTTCAAGGCTGCAAGAAGAAGTGTTCCCAAGCCCTGTCTCTGATGGTCAGACTCGATGACTAACGAATGTATTTTTAGACATTGCGGATTGTCTGACTGAGGCCTTGATAGAATATAACCTAAAAGTTGATTTTCATCCCTAGCTAGAAGAAAGGTATCCGCACACTTACGGATACTTTCTTCTAAAATATGGGAAGGTTGCTGCTTTTCAGCTGGAAAAGACGAAGTTTGAAGTGCCTCTATCTCAGGCAAATCAGACTTGCTTGCCTGAATAATCTTAATTGGAATTTCCATGGGAGCATCCTATTGAACATTACTTGTCAAGTTTGACAAGAGACGCTCAAATGAGTATTCATAGGTTTGGATGTCTCCTGCTCCCATAAAGACATAGACAGCATTGTCATGGTCAAGGAGTGGAGAAACATTTTCAACAGTGATAACTTGGTGTTTTTTGTTGATTTTATTGGCTAGGTCTTCTACCTTAACATCACCATGGTCCACTTCACGAGCAGATCCATAAATTTGCGCTAGGTAAACAGCATCTGCTTGGTTCAAAGCGTGAGCAAATTCGTCCAACAAGGCAATGGTTCTTGTAAAGGTATGCGGTTGGAAGACTGCTACAATTTCCTTGCTTGGGTATTTCTGACGAGCCGCATCCAAGGTCGCAATAATTTCTGTTGGATGGTGGGCAAAGTCATCGATAATCACCGTGTCATTGACAATTTTCTCAGTGAAACGACGCTTAACACCTGCAAATGTTTTCAAGTGCTCACGCACCAAGTTCAAATCAAATCCTGCTGTGTAAAGAAGACCAATAACGGCTGTCGCATTCATGATATTGTGACGACCAAAGGTTGGAATGTGGAATTGCCCCAAGTCTTGACCACGGAAATGAACCGTGAAGGTTGACCCAGTTGTAGAACGAAGAAGATCGCTAGCTACAAAGTCATTGCCCTCAGCTTCAAAACCATAATAATAAATCGGAGCATCAGCCGTAATCTTACGCAATTCAGCATCTTCACCATAGACAAAAAGACCCTTGGTAATTTGTTTGGCATAGTCGTTAAAGGCATTGAAAACATCCTCGAGACTTGTGAAATAGTCTGGATGGTCAAAGTCAATATTGGTGATGATAGAGTATTCTGGGTGGTAAGGCATGAAATGGCGCTCATATTCGTCAGATTCAAAGACGAAATATTTGGCATTGGCTGAACCACGACCTGTCCCGTCTCCAATCAAGAAGCTAGTATCTGTGATGTGAGATAAGACATGAGACAACATACCTGTCGTTGAAGTTTTTCCGTGCGCTCCAGCAACTCCCATGCTGACAAAGTCGCGCATAAAGCTACCTAGAAATTCATGGTAACGTTTGTAGCTGATGCCATTTTGGTCCGCATAGGCAATTTCAACGTTATTATCTGGGCGAAAGGCATTTCCAGCGATAATTTCCATATCGCCGTCTAGATTCTTTTCATCAAAAGGAAGAATGCTAATACCCGCCTGCTCTAGACCACGTTGAGTAAAGTAGTATTTTTCAACATCTGATCCTTGAACCTTGTGCCCCATTTGGTGCAACATCAAGGCCAAGGCACTCATACCTGATCCCTTAATTCCGATAAAATGATATGTCTTTGGCATGATTTCTCCCCCTATTCTGTAATTCTTGTCAGATTCAACTCCTGAGCAACCTGACGTTCTTGTTCTGTTTGTTTACTTTTTTTATTGTAGATTTGGCTCTTTTTCAG
>CAUQGR010000022.1:0-25789 GCA_963517545.1 uncultured Streptococcus sp.
TCTTGAACTCCAGCTGCTTATCATAATGCAGGTGCATGATTTGGCAGCCTCCGCATTCATTATAAATAGTACAAGCTGGCACAACTCGGAATTTAGACTTCTTGTTGACCTTTAGTAATTTTGCTTCAACAAAGTTGCGTCTAATAGAAGTAATCTGACAATAGATATCTTCACCTTTGAGAGCCCCAGGTACAAAGACTAATGTTTTTTGGTAAAAGCCGATTCCCTCACCATTAATTCCCATGCGCTTGATTTTTAATGGTATTTTTTGTTTCACTTTCAGATTCATACCCCTATCTTATCACATTTTGAGTTATAATAGAACTATGAAAATCACAAAACTTGAAAAGAAAAAAAGGCTCTATCTGATGGAGCTTGATAATGGCGACAAATACTACATTACTGAAGATACAATTGTCCGTTTTATGTTATCAAGAGATAAGGTGATAAGTGAAGAGGAATTGAAAGAGATTCAGAACTTTACCCAATTTTCTTATGGTAAGAATCTAGCCCTCTACCACCTATCCTTTAAAGCACGTACTGAAAAAGAGGTCAGAGAATATCTAAAAAAATATGATATTAATGAAAAAATAGTTTCTCAAGTCATTGCTAATCTTAAAGAAGATAAGTGGATTAATGATAGCCAGTACGCTTATGCTATCATCAATGCCAATCAACTTTCAGGAGACAAGGGACCTTATATACTGACTCAGAAATTAGCACAAAAAGGAATTTCAAAATCTATTATAGAAGAGAACTTGAAAGAATTTGATTTTTCTGAAGTTGCTCAACGTGTAGCTAATAAACTATTGAAAAAATATGAGGGAAAACTTCCAGCTCGTGCCTTGCAAGATAAGATTATCCAGAACTTGACCAACAAGGGCTTCTCTTATTCTGATGCTAAAAGTGCCTTTGACGACTTGGATAGTCAAGTTGACCAAGAAACGACTCAGGAACTCATCTTCAAGGAACTTGATAAGCAATATGCTAAGTATGCCCGAAAGTATGAAGGATACGAACTTAAACAGCGTTTAACTCAAGTTTTAGCACGAAAGGGCTACGATTTTTCGGATATAGCAAGCGCTCTCAGAGAATATCTTTAATATTTTCATGTAAAATTCACAGATTTTAGGTAATTTTATGGTACAATAGTAAACGATAAACTTATAAATTGTAGAAAGTTGGTTAGTTATGAAGCTTCCAAAAGAAGGCGACTTTATTACAATTCAAAGTTATAAGCATGATGGGAGTCTCCACCGAACTTGGCGGGACACCATGGTACTAAAAACAACAGAAAACGCCATTATTGGTGTCAACGATCATACACTGGTTACCGAAAGTGATGGTCGTCGTTGGGTCACTCGAGAACCGGCTATTGTTTACTTTCACAAGAAATATTGGTTTAATATCATTGCCATGATTCGTGATAATGGAATTTCCTACTATTGCAATATGGCTAGCCCCTACTATCTGGATGAAGAAGCACTGAAGTATATTGATTACGATTTGGATGTTAAAATTTTTACAGATGGGGAAAAACGTCTCTTGGACGTTGAGGAGTATGAGCGTCACAAACGCAAAATGAATTATTCTGATGACTTGGACTATATTTTAAAAGAACATGTCAAAATTCTTGTTGATTGGATTAACAATGGACGTGGTCCTTTCTCAGAAGCCTATGTAAACATTTGGTACAAGCGCTATGTAGAACTAAAGAATCGGTAAAGTTGTCAAACTGGGGTGAGAGCCCTGGTTTTTTATTTTAATACTCAATGAAAATCAAAGAGCAAACTAGGAAACTAGCCGCAGGTTGCTCAAAACACTGTTTTGAGGTTATAGATAAGACTGACGAAGTCAGTCACATATATATACAGCAAGGAGACGTTGACGCGGTTTGAAGAGATTTTCGAAGAGTATAAAAACCCAACTTTGCAGCTGGGTTGATTTCTATATATCTAATTTAGTAACTGTAAATTTAATATGAGAATAGTCTTTTTCAACATCCTTATCCATCAAGAAAGCTGTGGCGTCCTTCTTGACCTGAACCAGATCAATATTCTGGGCTTGGGCTGCATAGACACATCCACAATAACATTGACGGTAGATGTCATACTCTTCACACATCTCTACTGAACGTTTGTAGCCTTGATTTTTCTTGAAATCACTTGGAAGATAGTGGGTTGTATAAATTTTTTGCACATCGATTCCGATGCTGTTAATGGTTTGAGAATTCTTATGAGGACTGATGGTCAAGGCTGAGCCAAAGTAGTCAAATCCCAAGTCCATAGCCACTTGCGCTGTTTTATCCAGGCGGTAGTCAAAGCAAACCTTACAACGGTCGCCACCTTCAGGCTCTTCTTCCAAACCTCGAACCAGTTTACGATATTCGTTAGGTTCATAAGGAGCTTCTAGGTATTGAACGTTATTGCCAGTTCGCTCATTGAAATCACTGACAAATTTCTTGGTAACATAGGCCCGCTTATGGTATTCTGCCTTGGGATGGATATTAGAATTGGCAAAATAGATGGTCACATCTGCATACTTGGTCAAATATTCTAGGGTATAGGTACTGCAAGGGGCACAGCAAACATGCATGAGAATGGTTGGCCGTTGCTCATTTTTCTCCCATACTTGTACCATCTTCTGCATAACACGGTCATAATTAATCTTCTGATTGGGGTTCATCTTGCTCAGAATTTCTTCTACATCGATCATGTTCTTCTCCTTTTTCTAGTCTTATTTTATCATATAAGTTAGGAGAGCTCAAATCTATTTAGAATAGAAAAACTATTAAAGGAGGGAATACGCATCCCTCCTTTAATAGTTTTTACATCATCCCACCCATCATGCTTGGATCCATTGCTGGAGCTGGGGCTGCTGGTTCCGGTTTATTGGCTACGACTGCTTCTGTTGTCAAAATCAAGCTGGCTACAGATGCCGCATTTTGAAGAGCTGAACGGCTTACTTTAACTGGGTCGATAATCCCTTGATCAATCATATTGACCCACTCTCCAGTTGCTGCGTTGAAGCCTGTACCAACTTCAGCATTTTTCAAACGATCGATAACGATAGAGCCTTCAAATCCTGCATTATGGGCAATTTGACGAACAGGTTCTTCCAAGGCACGGAGTACAATATTGCGTCCTGTTGCTTCATCTCCTGTCAATTCCAAATTGGCCACTGCTGGGATAACATTTACAAGAGCTGTTCCACCACCAGCAACGATTCCTTCTTCAACAGCTGCACGAGTAGCGTTGAGGGCATCTTCAATGCGGAGTTTCATTTCTTTCAACTCAGTTTCAGTTGCGGCTCCGACCTTAATAACCGCTACACCACCTGACAATTTCGCCAAGCGCTCTTGCAATTTTTCACGGTCAAATTCAGAAGTTGTTGTTTCGATTTGAGACTTGATAACCGCAACACGGTGAGAAATCGCTTCAGGATTTCCAGCACCTTCTACGATAACCGTGCTATCTTTGTCCACAGTTACTCTCGCTGCTTGACCAAGTGCTTCAATTGTCGCATCTTTCAACTCAAGACCAAGGTCTTCTGTGATAACTGTTCCGCCTGTTAAGATGGCGATATCTTCGAGCATCGCTTTGCGGCGGTCACCAAAGCCAGGTGCCTTGACCGCTACTACGTTGAAGGTTCCACGAATCTTGTTCAATACAAGGGTTGGAAGAGCTTCACCATCTACATCATCCGCAATAATCAAGAGTGGACGGTTACTTTGGAGAACGCTTTCCAATAGTGGCAAAATTTCTTGGATATTTGAAATCTTCTTATCAGTAATCAAAATGTATGGATTTTCAAGATCAGCTACCATTTTTTCGCTATCTGTCACCATGTACTGTGAAAGGTAACCACGGTCAAACTGCATTCCTTCCACAACTTCAAGTTCTGTTTCCATACCACGTGACTCTTCGATAGTGATGACACCGTCTTTACCAACTTTTTCCATGGCTTCAGAAATGTATTCACCGACTTTTTCAGAACGAGAAGACACGGCAGCAACCTGAGCAATAGCTTCTTTATTGGCAACTGGGATGGCATTATTTTTCAAGGCTTCTACTGCTGCGGCAACTGCTGCTTCAATTCCACGACGAATGCCGATTGGATTTGCACCTGCTGTGACGTTTTTGATTCCTTCGCGGACGATCGCTTGGGTCAAAACAGTTGCAGTTGTAGTCCCGTCACCTGCGATATCATTGGTTTTTGAAGCTACTTCTGATACCAATTTGGCACCCATATTTTCAAAATGGTCTTCCAATTCGATTTCTTTGGCAATAGTTACACCGTCATTGGTGATGAGTGGTGAACCAAATGATTTTTCAAGAACAACATTACGACCTTTTGGTCCCAAGGTTACTTTAACAGTGTCTGCAAGGATATCGACACCACGGACCATAGCTGAACGAGCATCAGATGAAAATTTAATTTCTTTTGACATGCTTACTTTCTCCTTCTATTCTTCAATGATAGCCAAAATGTTAGCTTCGCCAACGATGATGTACTTCTCATCGCCATCTTTGACATCAAGACCTGCGTGAGCTTCAACCAAGACACGGTCGCCAGCCTTAACACTTGGAGCAACTAAGTCACCGTTCAAGGTACGAACACCTTGTCCAGTAGCTACAACTTGGGCTGTTTTTGTTTTTTCTTGGGCTGAACCTGCAAGGACAAAGCCTCCAACAGTTTGTTCTTTTTCTTCTATTTTTAAGACCACACGGTCTCCTAATGGTTTCAACATCTGATTTCCTCCATGATGAGATAGATATCATTAGCACTCTTTATAACCGAGTGCTAATTCATAGTTCTATTGTATCACTTGGTCAGAAATAGTCAAGAAAAAAGTCTGACTTTGGCAAGATAAAAAGCCTGAGACAAACTCAGACTTTCCAATGCTTAAAATGGCAATTCCTCCTCTTCCAAGACCAAGTCTGCCAAATCCTGCCCTGCGTTATTTTCACGCATGGCACGTTGGGCACGACTTTCCAAGAGTTGGAATCCTGTAACAAGAACTTCGGTCACATAGTTCATCTGACCATTTTTCTCGAAGCGACGGGTACGCAATTCTCCATCAACGGAAATGAGACTGCCTTTGCTTGCGTAGCTTGCCAAAGTTTCTGCTAGTCTGCCCCATAGGACCATATTTACAAAATCAGCTTCACGTTCACCGTTTTGGTCTTTGTAACGACGGTTCACAGCGATAGTTGCTCGCGCTACTGACTTGTCATTGTTGGTTTTGTGCAATTCTGGTGTAGACGTCAAACGTCCGATTAAGATAACTTTATTATACATATTTTCTTCCTCCTACTTATCTATTCGTAGGAAATCAAAAAAAGTTACAGAAATTTGTAACTTTTCGAGGAAATTTTTTACTTTTTATGAACCATGAAACCTGTCGCCTGTTGATTGGCCATAATGGTCATATCTGTAATCTGCACACGACGCGGTTGACTGGTCACATAGACTACTGTGTCTGCAATATCCTGAGCTTGCAAGGCTTCTATTCCCTGATAAACCGTCGCAGCTCGTTCTTTATCACCGTGAAAACGTACCGTCGAAAAATCTGTTTCGACAATCCCTGGCTGAATGGTTGTCACCTTAATATCCGTTGCGATGGTATCAATTCGCAGACCATCTGAAAAAGTCTTGACTGCTGCCTTGGTGGCTGAGTAAACAGCTGCACCCGCATAGGCATAGATTCCTGCGGTTGATCCCATATTGATAATATGACCTTGATTGGCTTTTACCATTGCTGGCAAGAAACAGCGAGTAACTGCCATCAAACCTTTGACATTGGTATCCAACATGGTCAGCATATCCAACTCTTCATAGTCCTGATAGGGTGCCAAGCCTAGAGCCAGTCCGGCATTGTTGACCAGAATATCAATCTGACCTATCGTTTCTAGAATATCGGAGCAGACAGTCTTTACCATGGTTATATCTGTGACATCTAGGAGAAAAGTCCAAACTGTTTGATTTGGGAAGGTCTCTGCAAACTCCGACTTGAGAGCCTCTAATCTGTCTGTCCGTCGTCCTGTTAGAACAACATTCTCCCCCTGCTCTAGATAAGCCCGCGCAATTGCTTCACCAATTCCTGATGTCGCTCCTGTAATCACTACATTTTTTGCCATCTTATTTCCTTCTATCTGGTCTATCAGATACTAACAACTTCTTAGGCAGTCCAGTGTTTAGCTGGATCAAATGGAGTTCCAACAACTTGGTCTTCTGATAATTCAATAATACCACGTTTTTGCGGAGCATTTGGCAAAGCAAGTTCACGAGGGCTGCACATCATTCCAAAACTCTTTTCGCCACGAAGTTCACCTGGGAAAATGAGGTTGCCTTTTGGCATCATAGCTCCAGGAAGAGCTACAATAGTTTTCAATCCAAGACGCGCATTTGGAGCTCCGGCAACAATTTGCACAGTCTTATCACTTGCGACTGCAACTTGGCAGATATTGAGGTGGTCACTATCTGGATGGGCTACCATCTCAACAATTTCACCGACAACAAACTTAGGTTCCTTGTCATTAACAATTTCCTCTGCGAAACCTTCCGTTTGTAATTCTTGGTTCAAACGAGCGACTTGCTCATCTGATAAAAAGACTTGACCACGCTCTGCAATTTCAAATAAACTTGAAACTTCAAAAATATTCCAAGCCACTGTTTCCCCATTATCTTTGAGGAAAACACGAGCTACCTTACCTTTGCGTTCCACATCTAGTTTGGCATCTCCGCTGTTTTTCACGATGACCATAAGGACATCACCGACATGTTCTTTGTTATATGTAAAAATCATTGTTTCCTTTTTCTCCTACTTCAGTCCTGCTAAAAAGTCGTTAATTTGTTGCTTGCTTTTACGGTCGCGATTAACAAAACGACCGATTTCCTTGTCCTTTTCTAGAACAACAAGGCTAGGAATTCCGTAAACATCCCAGAGTTTGGCCAAATCCATATACTGGTCTCGGTCCACACGAATAAAGGTGAACTCTGGATTGGTCTCCTCAATTTCTGGCAAGGCAGGATAGATATAACGGCAATCGCCACACCAGTCCGCCACAAAAAGAAAGACCTTCTTGCCATCCTTTTCAATTAAAGATGCCAATTCTTCTAAACTTGCTGGTTGTATCATAAAACTTCCTCCTCATAGACTAGGTCTTCATTTTCATAGACAAAGGTATAATGACGGCCATCCTCAAAAATGACGCCACCAACCAAGCTCTCCAGACTGCTTTCATAGACTTGAACATAGAGGGTCGCAATTTCCCCCATGTCTGAAAAATGGTCTCGCACAATCGCTGTCAACTCTTCCTGAGTCTTCATGAGCTTATGGTCATCTGCAACTTTTTTCGTAGCAAGGGCAAGGCTCCCAATACCAAGCAGAGCCAGACCTGCCATCCACATTTTTTTAGCTTTCATACCATTCATTTTAACACAAAAAAGGCTTTAGGACAAATGAGGAAGCAGCAGAAAAACAAGTAAAAAGCCCCTTCCTTTATGGAAAAGGACTTCTTATACTCAATGAAAATCAAAGAACAAACTAGGAAGCTAGCAGCAAGCTATACTTGAGTACGGTAAGGCGACGCTGACGCGGTTTGAATTTAATTTTCGAAGAGTATTATTCTTATTGCCAGGCACCTGAATCGCCAACGTAGTAGCCATCTGGCGTGTAGGTATTGCGAAGCATCTTACCTGATGAAGCTAGATAATACCACTTACCATTGTCTTTGACCCAATCATTCGCTAGCATGGCTCCAGAAGAACTTACATAATACCATTCTCCCTTGTTATAAACCCAAGTGCTTGCTTTCATGGCTCCTGAAGTTGATAAATAGTACCACTTGCCTTGGTCGTAAAGCCAATCACTCTCAATCATGGCTCCTGATGATTTAAAGGCATACCAGTTGCTACCTTGATAGAGCCAAGTTTGATTGAACATAACTCCTTTATCGTTCATAAAGTACCAAGTTCCCTTGTCATAAACCCAATCCTCCTGTACTAATTGACCTTGTTTTTGATAGTACCAGTTTTGGTTTGATTTTAGCCAACTTTCTGCTTTTACAATCGGATAAAGTTCTTTGAAAGATCCTCCATCATCATATTTATGACTGATAGATTTTAGTTTTTCTAGTTTCAACTCGTCATTGTCATAATTTGCCCAAGCAAAAACTTTTTGACCATTGACAGTCTCTGGTAAGGTAGCAGTGTAAGTCTTGGTTTGATAATCCCATTTAGCATCGAGGTAAGTGTATTGATTATTTGATTCTTCAATACGATAGTAACCTCTCTTTCCACTATCATTATGAATATCATCCACAACTTTCGTTGACCAGGTCTTCACTTCGTTTCCGCTCTTAGCCTCTACCTTGATATCTCCTCTATAGCCATATGGAACATAGAAATTCAGGTAACGTCCCTCTACACCAATCATAGACTTGTCCTTTTCTTGACCTAGGAAATTGACAGTCTGATCTTGACCATCGAGACTAACCGTCCACTCGATTTTCTCGGTTTTTGGCAAATCCAAGACTTTGATATCCACTTCATGACCATTGTTAAACCGAAGAATCTTGCCATCTTGATACTGTACTCCACACTTAACAACCCATTCTTCTTTAAGCTCAAATGCCTGCCCTGAATGTGGTGAAACAAGCAAAGCTAATCCTGCTAAAGCTAAACCAAATAGTGTGATTTTTTTCATTGTAGTTCCTCCTTAGGGTTTTTTATGTTAATTATATCACTATGTTTTTATTTTGCAACTCATATCCTAAATATGCAAGCAAAAAACCTCTGAGATTCTTCTCAAAGGTTCTGATTTTGCTAATTACTGTTCTCAACCGCTGCAGTGACAAAGGCAGTGTAGAGTTCTTCTGGACGATTTGGACGGCTTGACAGTTCAGGATGATACTGACACGCTACAAAGAATTTATTTTCTGGAATTTCCACGATTTCTACCAAACGATTGTCTGGAGAAACTCCTGAGAAGACAAAGCCTGCTGCCTCAAACTGCTCACGGAAGGCGTTGTTAAACTCATAACGGTGACGGTGACGGCGTTGCACCACTTCTTGATTATGATAAGCAGCTGCTGCCTTCGAGCCACGTTTTAGTTTAGACGGATAAAGTCCCAAACGAAGGGTTCCCCCCATATCCTCAACATCAATCTGATCACGCATGATATCAATGATAGGGTATTTTGTTTCTGGTGCAAGCTCTGCAGAATTGGCACCTTCAAGACCCAAAACGTGACGAGCAAACTCGATACAAGTTAACTGCATGCCCAAGCAGACACCTAACATTGGAACATCATTTTCACGCGCATAGCGGATGGCTTGGATTTTCCCTTCAGTACCACGTTGACCAAAACCACCCGGTACGATGATTCCGTCCGCATCAGACAAGAGCTCTGCTACATTCTCTGCTGTCACATCATTGGCATTGACCCAATTGATTTTCACTTCTGCGTCGTTGGCATAACCAGAGTGTTTCAAGGCTTCAACCACAGAAATATAGGCATCTTGCAACTCCACATACTTACCGACAAGGGAAATTTTAACTTGTTTCTTGAGGTTCATGACCTTGTCCACCATAGCTGACCATTCTGTCATATCCGCTACTGGTGCGTCTAATTTCAAATGGTCACAGACAATTTGGTCCATACCTTGTGCCTGCAAGTTCAATGGAATTTGGTAAAGATGTTCGACATCCAACGATTCGATAACGGCTTCTGGTGCCACATCACAGAACTGTGCTAGTTTGTTTTTAATTCCTTGACCAGCTGGCTCTTCTGTACGAATAACCAACATATTTGGCTGGATTCCCAATCCACGCAATTCTTTGACAGAGTGTTGGGTCGGTTTGGTCTTCATTTCACCAGCAGCCTTGAGGTAAGGAAGCAAGGTTGTATGAATGTACATGACATTGTCCGCACCCACATCTGCCTTCATCTGACGAAGGGCCTCTAGGAATGGCAAGGACTCGATATCTCCTACTGTTCCACCAACTTCTGTGATAATGACATCAGAGTCAGTCGTTAGAGCGGCACGCTTGATTTTTTCTTTCAAAGCATCTGTGATATGAGGAATAACCTGAACAGTTGCCCCAAGGTATTCTCCACGGCGTTCCTTACGAAGAACTTCACTGTAAATTTTCCCAGTTGTCACGTTGGAATATTTGTTGAGATTGATATCGATGAAAC
Source organism: uncultured Streptococcus sp. (assembly GCA_963517545.1). Taxonomy (GTDB): domain Bacteria; phylum Bacillota; class Bacilli; order Lactobacillales; family Streptococcaceae; genus Streptococcus. The sequence goes on from CAUQGR010000022.1 coordinate 10,206, forward strand.
GTTCATAGTGACCCAAGTCCAAATCTGTCTCAGCTCCATCATCTGTCACAAAAACTTCTCCGTGCTGGTAAGGACTCATGGTTCCCGGATCGATATTGATATAAGGGTCAAACTTTTGAATGGTTACCTTGAGACCACGATTTTTCAAGAGACGGCCTAGACTCGCTGCCACAATCCCTTTCCCAATAGACGATACCACACCACCAGTTACAAAAATATATTTCGTAGACATAGATTCCTCTTTCTAAAATGCTCAAGGCCTTGCTAACTACGAGGGGACATAGAAAACAAGACCCTACTAATAAGAATAATCTGGAACGACTGCACCAGATTCACAACTAAAATACAAGAAGATAACTTCTTGAAAAAACAAAAATAGCTCCCTAAGAACTAGGGAGCCCCGACCTCTAAAAGAGGTGCCCGAACAATATGATACCTAAAAATAGGATAATTGTCAATAGCTAACTTTTATTCCTCGATGTTTTCAGCATCATCATCTGAAAACTCGTCGTCTTCTTCGTTGAGATCCACGTCTTCACCCAAGTCATCTGGGGCGATTTCGTTGATTTCTGCATCGTAAGCTTCCACTTCGTTTTTCTCATCATCTGGATTTTCATCATCGTATGAAAGAGCTGGATCTGCTTCGTATGCATCTTCGTCTTCTGGATCATCTGCATTGTAGTCAATAGCATCTGAATCGCCATCCATGAAGGCATTGACACGTTTTTTCTTAGCTTTTGGTGCTACTTCATCGTCGTCATTTTCCTCAAGAGCGATGATTTCTTCGTCAATTTCGTCTACACCATACCATGAACGAAGCCCCCATTTGTTGTCTCCAAGTGAGATGAAGCTACCGTCAAAGTTCAACTCTGTGTAGAACAAAGGCAAGGCTTCACGGATATCGCTGTTTGATGTTCCAAGGTAGTTTTGAATTTCGTTTACAAGATCGCTAAAATGCATCTCATGATCGCGACCACGAAGTTCCAAGATAGCACGCGCTACCTCAATCATAGATAGTTCACTTTTTTCTTGCCCAGCAAATACTTCTAATTCCAAAGCGTTTCTCCTCATTTATACTACTATCGCCAGAGTGAACAGACTCTGACCTCATTTTATCATTTACTCTTTATTTTACGATAATTTTGCGGAATAGTCAAAGGTTAAGGGGGAGAAAATGATAGGAGTTTTATTTCTTTGCTACCCAGTCGATGGTGTCGTGAGGTGGATTTTCAGTATCAATCCAGATGAATTCGTTGCAGTTATATATGAAAATTAAGCTACAATGTCATACTTATCAGATTGGTTCGAACTAACAAAATCTGGTATGTAAATCCTCGCATTCCCAAAATAGATTAAACATATTTCTTATATAACGCAAAAACAGTTAAAAAAATTAGTACAATAGAAGATATAATCCAAATAATATTTATATTCAGTCTAATCTCTGATATATTTTCGACTTGCTGTTTAAATTCAGATTCAGAAAATAAACTACCAATATCTTCCTCTGTCAAAATATCTTTATAATTATTTTTTAATCTCTCAAAGACTTTATTGAAATCTGTTATATCTTTATTAAATTTTTTATTAGATAAATAACAATAAATTAAAGAACCTAGCAGCGCGAACAGCAACAACCATAGAATATCTTTACTAAAAATATTATCTAGAGGAGAATCAGATACAATATTAGCTATCATAGTAGTCGTAATAAATGCTACTAACGCAACAAAGTTATTACTAAAACTACCAATTATAACATTACGATACTGATCCATTTCATACAGTGTATGTACTATAAAATCACCTATATCCTTTTTAGCACTTAGATATTCGCTCACATTATTTTTTATATATAAATTATAAGCCCTTGAAATATCTCTCACACTTAATTTTAAATCACTAAAATGAAATGTTGATGATTCTATCACTTCTCTTGCTATTGTAAGTTTATCCAGATAAATATCATCATGGTAAATCCAACTAAAAATATCATATATTTCTTTGGTATATAAAAAAGAAAATTGATTTATATTTATAACATCTGTTATGTTCTTTGTTGCATTTTTCGATAAATTTAATTTCTCTTTGTGAAGAAATGAAAAAGAAGCTAGATAGATAAATGAAAATAGTATCTCCCATTTTTGAAACAATTCTTTTATTCTAGAGTCGAACTCACTACTGACTATATGAAAATCATTTGGAAGTAAGGGAAACTCATTTAAATTAAAAAAATTATTAGTAAACAATACTTTCGAAAATAATTCTAATCTATCTATTTTCGAACATTCAAAACACTTATCTTCATAATATTTAAAAAATATAGTTTCTGTTCGATATGCTTTACCAAGCATATCGTTATCATAAACTTCAAAAAAAATATACTCTGTATTGCTAGTTATTATCGAACTTAAAAAATTCAGAAAATCAATGTTATCAAGTTTGCTTAGATTATCAATAAACTTATTGTAATTAAAGATTGATAGAGTATGATTTAAAACGTTCTTATTAATAGAAATAGTTACATCAATTTGATCAGAATCAGATATAAAATCTATATAAACATCATTCTGTGTTACATTATCAATCCGCAGCTCTCGCCCTGCATCATTAGTTAAATTAATTATTATTTTATCTCGTTCTGATACTGCTTTTATAAGAGTTTTAAAGAACGAAATCCTAGGTAGTGCTTTCAGAGAAAATGATTGTTTAGCTTCAAAATAAAGTCGATCATCATCAGTTTTAAATTTTTCTAACAGAATATCATATATTGTCATTTCTATGCGTAAATTCTAAATAAGTGGTTTCATCGGTAACTTGTATTTTTAAATACTTTTTCCCTTGTTCAATATAAGTTTCAATAACTTCTCTATTTTCTGAAACTGTTAATCTTATGCCCGGGTATACTTCATAATTTGTACGGATTCTAGCCTTTACAATATCGGCAACTACCTGAAAATTCCTCTCAAATTTTTTCTTTTCTGGTAATTCAAGTAATTCATTTTTAAATTGTTCTCTTGGAAATAATTCATCAATAGGAGAATAATCATTAAAAATGTCATCGATCATAGAATCATAATCCATAGTAGCATTTGTTCTGAAATAATGGATAAAAGAATTCCTTAAAAATGCTCGATCTTTTGGATATTTTTGCTTAATTTTTCTATTCAAGAAACCATCAATAGCATTAAAAGCGTTTTTTGTGTTTTCCTCATCATTAGTCAATTCAATTAACTCGAGAAATTCATCATAGCAATACTTAGTAATTGTATCTTGGTGTAGTTGAACTCCAATCTCTTCGTTACTAGTTTCATCAATATAAAAAGTTGCCGATTTGTAAATTTTAATATCTTTTGGAAAACCTTGTGTATCTGATAAACCTACTTGATTCACAAAAACAGTGTGAGCTACTTTTGCAAGTAAAAACATATATCTTTCGTTATCACCATCATAGAACAAAGCTTGCATTAGTGACCCAACTTGAACAGATTTTTGCATTTTTTCTATTTTACTTTGTGCCCACAATTCTTTCTCCAACAACCTTTTAGAAATTGATTCAAAAAATACTTCACAATCAGTTGGTTCGTTTTGATTATCTATTATCTTTTTAATACAATTTAAGACTTGCGTTGTTGCTGCCTTTGATTTATAGTTCTTAACAATTTTATTATCTGCCATAGTGATAAGAATTTCATGAAAGTAATCATCAAATTTTATACTATCATCTGGTATATTTTTTATTGTAATATTATTTTGCCTATCAATTGTAAAAATAGTAGCTTGTTTTAATTCCATTAATTTTTCTCCTAATTACAATTACTATTGTAAGCATTATACCAAAAAAAACACAGTTTTTACACTGCGTTTTATTATATTTATATAATTACTTATTTCACCAACTTCTTCATCTCATCAATACGTGCAACAGTCGCATCGTACTTAGCTTGATAGTCGGCTTGTTTGTCGCGTTCTTTTTGGACGACTTCTGGTTTGGCATTGGCTACGAAGCGTTCGTTAGAGAGCTTCTTACCGACCATATCCAGTTCTTTTTGCCATTTAGCCAGTTCCTTGTCGAGACGAGCCAGTTCTTCTTCGACATTGAGGAGGTCTGCCAGTGGCAGGTAGATTTCTGCTCCTGTGATGACGCTTGACATAGCGAGTTCAGGTGCAGGGATGGTTGATGCGATTTCCAAGTGTTCTGGATTTGTGAAGCGTTTGATGTAGTTGACATTGCTGTTAAAGAAGTCTTCCAAGTCGCTATCGCTTGTCTTAACAAGGATGGTGATTGGTTTACTTGGTGCTACGTTTACTTCCGCACGCGCATTACGTACTGCACGAATCAAGTCTTTGAGGCTTTCCACACCAGTGTGAGCTGCAAGATCTTCAAAGGCTGAATTAACAGTTGGGTATTCTGCTGTGACGATAGAGCCTTCTGAGATTTGTCCAAAGATTTCCTCTGTCACAAATGGCATGATTGGGTGGAGGAGACGAAGGATCTTGTCCAAAGTATAAAGGAGAACAGAACGTGTGATGACTTTCTCTTCTTCATTATCGCTATAAAGGACTTCCTTAGTCAACTCAACGTACCAGTCCGCAAATTCATCCCAGATAAAGTTGTAGAGGATGTGTCCAGCTACACCAAACTCAAACTTATCAAAGTTTTCAGTGACTTTTCCGATGGTTTCATTGAGGTTGTGGAGAATCCAGCGGTCTGTGACATTTCCAGCTTCCTTGTTGACAACTTTTTCGACATTGGCAGTTGCTTGCTCAAGGGTCAAACCTTCATTGTTCATGAGGATGTAGCGAGAGATGTTCCAGATCTTGTTAATGAAGTTCCATGAAGCATCCATTTTCTCGTAAGAGAAGCGCACGTCTTGTCCTGGTGCAGAACCGTTTGAAAGGAACCAACGAAGGGCATCGGCACCGTATTTCTCGATGACATCCATTGGGTCAATCCCGTTACCGAGAGACTTAGACATCTTACGTCCTTGCTCATCACGAATGAGACCGTGAATCAGAACGTTTTGGAATGGCTGACGACCAGTGAATTCCAATGATTGGAAGATCATACGAGATACCCAGAAGAAGATAATGTCGTAACCTGTAACCAAGGTTGAAGTTGGGAAGTAACGTTTGAAGTCTTCTGAGTCGACATCAGGCCAGCCCATAGTTGAGAACGGCCAAAGGGCAGAACTGAACCAAGTATCCAAGACGTCTTCGTCTTGAGTCCATCCGTCACCTTCTGGAGCTTCTTCACCGACATACATTTCACCCTCAGCATTGTACCAAGCAGGGATTTGGTGACCCCACCAGAGCTGACGAGAGATTACCCAGTCGTGGACATTTTCCATCCATTGGAGGAAGGTATCGTTGAAACGAGGTGGGTAGAATTCTACCTTGTCTTCTGTATCTTGGTTAGCAATAGCATTTTTGGCCAATTGGTCCATCTTAACGAACCATTGAGTAGACAAGCGTGGTTCAACCACTACACCTGTACGCTCTGAGTGACCAACGCTGTGGACACGTTTTTCGATTTTAACGAGGGCACCGATTTCTTCCAGCTTAGCAACGACTGCCTTACGAGCTTCAAAACGGTCCATACCTGCAAATTCAAAGGCCAAGTCATTCATGGTTCCGTCATCGTTCATGACGTTGACTTGTGGCAAGTTGTGACGTTGACCAACCAAGAAATCGTTTGGATCATGGGCAGGTGTGATTTTCACGACACCAGTACCAAACTCAGGATCAGCGTGTTCGTCTCCAACGATTGGAATTAATTTATTAGCGATTGGAAGGATAACATTTTTACCAATCAAGTCCTTGTAGCGTGGGTCTTCTGGATTGACCGCAACAGCTACGTCCCCAAACATGGTCTCAGGACGAGTTGTGGCAACTTCAAGGGCGCGTGAGCCGTCTTCTAGCATGTAGTTCATGTGGTAGAAGGCACCTTCAACATCCTTGTGGATCACCTCGATATCAGAAAGGGCTGTGCGAGCTGCTGGGTCCCAGTTGATGATAAACTCACCACGGTAGATCCAGCCTTTCTTGTAAAGGTCCACAAAGACCTTGCGAACAGCTTTTGACAAACCTTCGTCAAGAGTGAAACGCTCACGAGAGTAGTCTACAGAAAGCCCCATCTTGCCCCATTGTTCCTTGATGGTTGTCGCATATTCGTCTTTCCATTCCCATACTTTCTCTAGGAATTTTTCACGACCCAGGTCATAACGGCTAATGCCTTCACCACGCAAGCGCTCCTCAACTTTAGCTTGAGTTGCAATGCCCGCATGGTCCATCCCTGGAAGCCAAAGCGTGTCAAACCCTTGCATACGTTTTTGACGGATGATGATATCCTGCAAGGTTGTATCCCAAGCGTGACCAAGGTGAAGCTTACCAGTTACATTTGGTGGTGGAATGACGATCGAATAAGGTTTAGCCTTTTGATCGCCTGAAGGCTTGAAAACATCAGCGTCAAGCCATTTTTGGTAACGACCAGCCTCAACCTCGGCTGGATTGTATTTAGGTGAAAGTTCTTTAGACATGTGTGTGTCCTTTCTAGTTAATATCTTTAAATAAAATTAGTATGTAGGAGATAGACTTTGATTCAACACATCATGTTTCTCTCATTATCTTCATAATATGTTTATCAAAGTCTGATATGATTTTTTGAGTTCGGTTAAATGTTTCATACTCCTGGATGGCTTTTGAATCTGCTTGTTTCTCGGAAACACTTCCTTTTCCTTCTAAAATTTCGTACTCATTAAAAGATAGAAAGCGATCAATACTATCTGCCAATCCTCGCATTGTAAAAGTATTACGTCGCTCAACCAAACCCTCGATATAATCAAAATAGGCTGTAACAGTTCGCTCTTGTTGAACCTGTGCAAATTTTGCACAAGTTGACATCTTATCCAACTCACCACTATCATAAATGTTTTTCAAGTGCTTTGTAATGACACTTCGTTCAACTCCAAAGAGCTCTGCAAGCCCTTTTTGAGTCAACCAAAGATTTTCATCTTGTAAAAGGATATCTAGCTGAACGTCGCCATTTGGTGTAGTATACAGGATGAAATTAGAAATTTCATTCAAGATAATTCCACCTCCTCCCTTAAATAAACAATTACTTCTCGTTCTTAAACTTTATGCCGTTTTCTTTCAGATTTTTAACGGTTACGGGACCAATTCCCTTCAAAGCGAGAACTTCTTTTTCGGTCCATTTTTTGAAATCTGAAGACCTACGAATCCCATTTTCAACAAAGATGTGAACAAGATCCATCCGAATCCCCTTCATTTTTTCCTCATTCATAAAGGAATGCCAATCGGATACCTCGGATAAATTTCTTATCATACTAGAATGATTCGAAAATACTAGTTTACGGCGGAATTTTTTTGCTTCGTTTGTTAAAAATTTCGTTAAAATAATATTTTCTAGTAAATAATCAAATAGAGGATACAAACTAGCTTGTAGCGACTCAACTGAATTTGGACAATAGCATTCTTGGTCTTCGATATCTATAACTTTGAATTGCCAATCTTCCTCTATAAAGAATTCAACAGCTTCATCATTGATTTCCACTAATTTTGCAAATAGCTGACTGGCTTCCTCAATTTTCCCTTGAGAAAAAGCAGAAATGATGGCATGAATAAGAATGGTATCATCCCGTTTCCCTTTATTTAATTCTTCACGGTAGAAGCGCTCAACCTTTAGTTCCTGACCAGTAATATGATACAAGGAAAGCATACAGAAGACAAAATTAGGAGGAAACCGTTCTGGTCGCTTACTCAAATATAGGTCAATCAATTCTATAGCCTTAGAATTGAAGTTCTCCATCATATAATACTCAATCAGAAACATCAGAGCAGACAGGATAGGGCGTGCTTCAAAATAATTCCAACTATTGTATCCATTCATTTTCCATTTTTCTAAAACTAGAATTTCAAAATCCAATACTTTTTTAAAAGTTGACAAATCAAAATCTTCAACTTCTGATAAGAATAAATGAAAATCAGCAGCAAAATAATCTGGATTGATTTTTAAAACTTGCTTTAACAGTTTATTTCGCTTCTGTGTATTCGGAGTATACATAGCTTCTCTAAATAAAGCATGATCCTGATTCCAATCAAAAGTCCTATTTTTCAGTTGGTAATTAATTAGCTGAACATCTGGATACTCTCCGTGTTCATCAGCATATTGCATCACTGCTGTATGTAGTTCATCAAAATTTTGAATGGTCCGACGTTCTACAAAAGTTGGATTTTTGGCCATGATTTCTGTCCAAGCAGCCTCTTCTTCAGAAATAACTTTGATATCCAACTTTTGCTGGCGTTTTAATTCTTTTTTTCTATTTTTCTTTTTAGCCATCTATTTTCTCCTCTAACTCATTCTTCAATAGGTCCTATCTCAACTTATTGGATATTCTTACGGACTCGGATACAGGCTTAAATGAGAAATCCCAGCTTCTTTGTGATTCGTTTGCTTTGAAGGTTGTACCCCAAGCCTGACCAAGGTGAAGTGTACCAGTAACATTTGGTGGTGGGAATCACAAACGAAAAAGATTGAGACTTTTGAACTTCTTGAGTCTTGAGAACGCCTTCTGAAAGTTGTTTTGTTAACGAGCAGCTTCAATCTCGGCTGGATTGTATTTAGGTGGAAGTTGTTTAGACATGTGTTTGTCCTTTCTCTATTGTATTCATTTTATCTTGAATCTGCTTAGCAACCTCTTCTGCAGACAGATTCGTATTATTTATTTTAAAGTAGTGGTGCAACTCATTTGGTTGATGTTGGGAATTTAATTGAAGTGTTTCAGCAGTCTCTAAAATTTCTCTTTCAGATACCTTAATATGTCGTTTTAAGGGTTTGTGCTTTAATCGATTCTCCGTTTGATTTCGACGTAAGCGCTCTTCAAGGCTTGTTTCCAATTCAACAAAAAGAATCTCTTGATGATAGCCATTCAACAAATCCTGAATTTGCTTCAAATACATCAGCTGGTACTGATTTGAAAAATCAATCACGTCTGTTAAAATCACATATCGCTGATTTCTAGCGCTAGCTCCAAGGAAAGAAAAGGTAATTCCACGAACAAATTCCCACATCTCCTCTGTGTAGTCCTGATAGATTTCTAGCGCAAAATCGATGGCTTGATGGTTATAAAAGAGGGTAGAATCCGTCAGTCGAGACAGTTCTTGACCAATCGTCATTTTTCCTGAGGCTGGAGCACCAATGATGAAAAGATGCATCAAATTACCTCCCACTCACTCCTCAACAAGCCATATCTCAAATCATCACAGCGGTTTCCTTGAGCATCTTTTCTGTCTCGGATGCGAGCTTCGAGGGTGAAGCCAAGTTTCTCTGCGACTCGTTGACTTTGAAGGTTATATCCAAAGCAAGTTAGTTCAATCTTGTGAAGACCAAGTTCTTTAAAAGCTAGATCAATCAAGGCACGCGCAGCTTCTGGCACATAACCACGTCCCCAATAGTCCGGGTGCAAGGTATAGCCAATCTCAAGCACATCATCTTCATGACGATGGTTGAAATCAACAGAGCCGATGATAGTATCGGTCCCTTTAACTACTATGCCGTAACCAGCTGGGAGATTGTCCTTTTCATTTCGCTCAGGAAGGATATGCTCCAGATAATAAATCTCATCTTCCAAGGTCTTGACAGGTGGAAAACCTGCTGGGTAAGAAACTTCTGGACGACTAGCATAATCAAAGATATCCTCAGCATCCGCCACTGTGCGGACTCGTAAAACGAGACGTTCTGTTTCGATTTTATCTGGCAACTCAGCTCTTGTCATCTTTCTTCCTCGCTTTCTTAATGAAGCTCCCCATAGGGTCTACTCGGTCATCTAAATAACGATAAACGCGCTGATGGCCATCCCCCATAAAGTAAGTCGGAGCAAACAGTTCATTTCTAAAATGTCCCTTTTCATCCAAAAGTTCTGGGTCAACAAGTCGCTCAACGATCTTAGCAAAAATATGACAAATTCCCTCTTCCTCAACAATCCTATCTACCTGACAATCCAAAACGACTGGACAAGCCTCTAAAATCGGTGCCTGAGTTCGTTCAGAAATTTCATAATGCACTCCCAAACGTTCCAATTTCTCCTGATGACTGATAAAACCAGCCTGCTCCATCTCGAGCATGAGATTTTCATCAGGGATATTCACAGTAAACTTCTGGTAATGCTTGATTTGCTCAGCCGCATTTTCCTCAGCACCAACACCGATGACTAGCCAATTTCCCAAGCTATAAGAGGAGCTACAGGTCGTAATATTGTGTCCAAAATTCTGATCCTGATACCCCAAAATGAAGATAGGAAATCCATAGTAGAGTTTACTTGTTTTAAAAGATTGCTTCATAACAACCTCCTTTTACTAAGACGCAAAAGAAAATCCCTGCCATCTACATGACAGGGACGAATGTGCTTATCCGCGGTACCACCCAATTTCGGGCAGTTGCCCGCAACTCTCGTCTTTAAAACAAAAAGACACTTTTATTTCAATTTTTCATCCATTAGCAACTAGTTTTGACACATTTGTGGACTTCTCAGCACCGCCACTTTCTGTAAAATGTGGGATTCAAAACACCTCTAATGGCTCTATTGTAGCAAGATTTTTTCGGAAATGCAAGGCACAAGAAAGATTACTTGAACTTGATGCCGTTTTCTTTCAATTTCTTGATGGTAGCTGGGCCGATTCCTTTCAAGGCAAGGAGTTCTTTTTCAGTCCAGTTTTTGAAATCTGAAGCAGACTTGATTCCTTCATCATAGAAGGTCTTGGCACGGTCAAGTGGAAGTCCACCCAAGTTTGCTGCAAAATCTTCTACAGAATTGGCTACTTTTTGAGCTTGCTCTTTGGTAGCTTCTACTGCTTGTTCAACTTTTTTAGAAACAGCCTTACCAGCTTCGCTCGCTGATTGCTCTGCACGTTTCACGACTTTCTTTGTCTCTTCTACAACCTTAGTCACAGTACTTGAAAAGGCACCTGCGCGACGGAGGCTATTTCGTAATTGTTTTTTACGATTGAGTTTCTTTGACATGATAAAATCCTTTCAATAAAAAACCCCTGCTCTGACAAGGATTTAATATAAATATTCTATCAAGATTTTAGTAAAAAATCAAGAAATGAAATATAATTAGAATAAAAATCAGTTTTTTCCTACTCCTAGAAAAAATTGACAATGGTTTAACAAGTTGATAAAATATACCTCAATGTGCAAAGCTGATTCACACTAAAAGCTGATGGAGATGAATTTATGAATACTGAAAGTTACTTTGATGGTGGACTCTTGAGTTATATTGGTTACTACATTTTATCATTCATCATTATTGTCCTTACTTTAGGAATAGCAACCCCATGGGCTGTTTGTCTCATGCAAAATTGGAAAATCAAACATACCGTCATTGACGGACGTCGCCTCTACTTTGATGGTACAGGTGCCCAGTTATTTGGAAACTGGATTAAATGGTTCTTACTCTGTATCATCACGCTTGGAATTTATTCATTCTGGTTGAACATCAAAATGGAACAATGGGTTACCAAACATACACACCACGTATAACATAAAAAGTGCGGTTCTTATAACTGCACTTTTTTATCTAAGTAATCAATAATTTCTCTCCCCAAACAAGCCTTCTGGTAAATCATGGAATCCCTTACCTGCTTTGAAGTTTTCAAACTTACCAACCAAGAACTGATAAGCATCCAAGCGACTCTCATAGCGAATCATGGCATCTTTGGCACGCTCGTCTTGGTCTTCTTCGTAGACTTTTTGGCTTTCCTTGTGTGCCATGTCGTTGATCATGATTTGGGTATTAACCCAAGCTTCAAATTCCTTCATAAATTCTTGTTCGTAACTCATTTTTTCTCCTTATTCTAATCCACGGAAATAGTCCGTGTCAATCTCACGGTAGGGCTGGATATCCTGAACGTACTCCAGCACACCTTGGAATTCTCCGTTTTCATCGTGCACTGCAGCGTAGGTGATGTGAACAAACTTACCTCGCGACTCAGACTTGAACCACATTTCATACTTGTCCTTGGTTCCCTCACGAAGCCCCTTCATGATGGTTTTGACCTTGTCCAAGTACTTAGGTGGATGACAGAGTTCGACATTGCGCCCAACTTGGGACGGTGTTCGTTTGAAAATCATCTCATCAGCTGGCGTATTGTCATTATAATACTGGAAAATATCGTCTTTATTGACAAAGGTAATCTCCATAGGGAGGTGATTGAGGATGAGATTGGCCTGCTCAACTGAAAGATAGCCATTCCCAAAAGCCTGTTGACTATGACGGTCCAACACTGCTTCCTTTTCCTTAGGGGTAAAGGTAATGGTAAACTGCCCTTCTGGCGTATCGATAACTTGTTGAACTTGACCTTCTGCCGTATCTAGCTGTACAGACTCCTCTGCACTCTTTTCCTCAACAAAACTTTGACGTTCTGGCACCCATTTTTCTGACGGACGGATGATGGCATAGCCATAGGCATCGCTCTCCTCCGCAATCTGAAGCCAGTCATCCTGAGTAAAGGACTCAAGGAGAATCATGAGAAGGATGGACTCTTCCTTGAAAACCATACTTTCAAACTCTGTCGCAAAGGCTTCAAAATCTTCTTTTACACTGTGAATCGACACTTCTGGTAGTGACTTGGCTGTCGCTAAAGCTGTTTGAAAGAGTTCTCTGATCTGGTCATCCACTCCCCACATAACTTTTGGAGGCGAATCGTGACCATAGCGCTCCATGATAGGAAAGAAGAGTTCTTCTTTACGTTGGTAATGGATATCAAATTGACCTACAAGTCCCATCTGACGCACCAAACCCTTACGCATCTCCGCAAGCATTTCTTCATCTTCCATGGACTCATAGGTATCTAACAATCTCCGAATGCGAATCAAGGCCGCACGGAGGGCCAGATTTTCTTCCTTAAAGACCCGAACTGGGTGACCTGGATGCTCGGTATCCTCTACTTCGACGTCCTTAACAGCATTTTTAAAAAGATTGGCATGGACATCACAGAGTTCCATGACATCTTCAAAGGTGACACCTGAGTCTGAGTTCATCAGCTCGTGCTCCATGAGGGAAATCTCTATGGCTGAGACACCTGCAAAGGTCGCATCAAAACGCTCCTGAACCGACTCAGGAGAGGCGCCATTATGCAATTCTAACAAAATATCCCGTAGGACATGAATCCGTTCATCTGCCATTAGTCTAATCCAACCACTTCGTATCCGTTTGCTTCCAGTGTGCGGACAATCTTGTCCATAGGAGTTCCTTCAAGCTTAGAACCCTGTTTAAGTGATACTTTGCGACCGATAGTATTACGCATCAAGGGATTAGCAAGAGGTTTAAAACCCAACTCCACTAGAATTTCCAAGACTTCTGGATGCTTGTCCACCACTTCTGCAACAGGAATTGACACATCGATGATATTGTCCATGACGACCTCCATTGTATGTTCTAAAATGATTTTACTGCTTATATTATACCATAAGGAAAGAGATTAAAAAACTAGCAGTACAAGACTTGCTAGTTCCCCACGACTTGGATTACTATCTAAATAAGTTTAAAGAGCCAATCCAATAGCTTAAATAATAGCTTGTAAAACAGCAATTGGACTGCAAAAGAAATGATCATCCAAAAGAATTTCACAATTCCAATAATCGGTTTGATAAAAATAATGGCAAGAAGTCCCCAGAAAAATTTCATTTGTTATCCTCTGGCTTAATGAGCCACCGAGCCGTATCCATTAGCTTGTCTGCAATAAAGAGTTTTCCCAGACCGACAACGGCATGGTCATCTTTCTTTATCGTTTTCATCACTTTTACACCTTGCATGGTTAAAAAGTAATTCCCATAAGTTTTAGCTAGAATTTTTATGAGTCCCATATTACTCTCCTTCGATGATTTCAGCCTCTTTTCGGATTGTTTCAACATCTTCTTGATATTGAACTTCACTATAGTTGACTAGCTTGGATAATTCTTTCTGCAAGCTTTCCCCCATTGGTTTCATAGTTGCAAAGGTTAAACCACCTGAAATGATGCCACCCAAGATAGGTATGAATTTCCCCATTCCTTTGGCCAGCCCTCCCTTGGTAAGATTCACACCGAATATTTTTAAGACTTTTTTCAAAATAGGGTACCAAAGCGTCTTTGTTAAAGCTTTATTAGGTACTGTTTTCATTACCTGTTTAGCAATTGTTATACCACCAGCACGTAGCAAAGCAGCGGTTCCATTCACCCCCAACATGACGCCTAGATAAAGCAAGAGGGTATTTTGAGCATCTTCACTCAACTCCTCGCGTGAAGCCCAAAGATCCTCATAGCCATAAATATAACCTAATTCTTGAGCCAATTTCAGAGAGAAACCATAAAATTGAGCCACATCAGCTGGAATGGTAATTGCCATAGCAATCCCTCCAGGTAATCCTGCAACAACAGACGTTCCACTCGCCAATAAAACATTATCCCTAATGCAGGCATTAGCCACTCTATCTAAGGTTTCTTGAGATAAGAGAGACGTTGGGCCTTGTTCTAATAAGGTAGGAATGTCCTGTGGATCCAACTCTTTGGAAAACTTATCCACTAAAAATTTCGAACGATCAACCTTAACAACTGGTAGTTTTACCACTTGTTGTAATACTTGCATAGCTAAGTCTTGTTCAGCCATATAAATACCTCTTCCTCTTGTGTCTTTATTTCATAATATCACACTATCTAAATTTTATAAAGCTTTTTAATAATATTTAACTCTAAGAAGATTCCGCCAGCATGTTTTATTGTCTTTTCCTCCACCAAAAAAGAGGGTTTCCCCTCTTTCTGCTTAATTTTTATCCAGATTGCGTAGCATCTCGTCAATCTTGTTTCCATATTCGATGGATTCGTCTTTGACGAAGGTCAAATCTGGGATTTTGTACAATTTCAAATTGCGACCAAGTTCACGTTTGATGGTACCAGTTGCTTTTTCAAGCCCGATTTGAGCTTTTTGATTATCTGAAGCAAGGTTACTCAAAATGGTGTAGTAAACCTTGGCAACAGACAAGTCACCTAGCATCTGAACATCTGTGATGGTCACACCTTGGACACGCGGATCACGGACTTTCTTTTGCAAAATCTCATTGACTTCACGCTTAATTTCCATGCCCACACGATCCGTACGGAAATGATTTGCCATGATATTCCTTTCTCTACTTTGAACCAAAAGCTAGGCCAGAAGACCTAGCTATTTTTAAACTTTTTGATTTTCAGTTCAAATTGAAACGAAGTTCAATTTGAACTCATCCGCTTCTTTCGCCGTGGTGAAAGTGATGGAACTGATTTATCAGTCCCATCACAGGGGATTTTTGAGACCCTAGGCTCAAAAATAAGCAATGAAACCATCGGTTTGCTTGCGTCCCTCACCACCTAAGAAAGGAGCAAAAATCTTATCTCTTGATTTCTTCCATGACGTAGGCCTCAATCACATCATCAGTCTTGATGTCATTGTAGCCGTCAATCATCAAACCACCTTCACGACCGTTTGTAACTTCTTTGACGTCGTCTTTGTAGTGTTTCAAGCTTGCGAGTTCACCGTCATAGATAACGACAC
>CAUQGR010000023.1:0-25624 GCA_963517545.1 uncultured Streptococcus sp.
ATGAAAGAAGTTGATGAATTGGCAGAACTGGACATCGAGGTGATTGCTCTGGATTGTACCAAGCGTGAACGCTACGATGGTTTGGAAATTCAAGACTTCATTCGTCAGGTTAAGGAAAAATATCCTCATCAGCTCTTGATGGCTGATACAAGTACTTTCGAGGAAGGATTGGTAGCTGTTGAAGCAGGAATTGACTTTGTCGGAACAACCTTATCAGGATACACATCTTACAGTCCAAAAGTGGATGGTCCCGATTTTGAATTAATCAAAAAACTCTGTGATGCTGGTGTAGATGTCATTGCAGAAGGGAAAATTCATACACCAGAACAAGCCAAACAAATCCTGGGATATGGAGTGCGAGGCATCGTTGTTGGTGGCGCTATTACTAGACCAAAAGAGATTACAGAACGCTTCGTTGCTGGTCTTAAATAACACAATCTAAAAAACAGAGGAGAGTGGTGAATGCGTCGGATAAAATGAAAACGTATACAAACAAAAACTTGCTCATTATCCAATATGGATACGCTTATCAATTAGGAGAATACAAATGAAATTTAGAAAACTAGCTTGTACAGTACTTGCGGGTGCTGCGGTTCTTGGCCTTGCTGCATGTGGTAATTCTGGCGGAAGTAAAGATGCTGCAAAATCTGGTAGCGATAGCGGAAAAACAGAAATCACTTGGTGGGCATTCCCAGTCTTCACTCAAGAAAAAACTGGTGACGGTGTTGGAACATATGAAAAATCAATCATCGAAGCGTTTGAAAAAGCAAACCCAGATGTAAAAGTGAAATTGGAAACCATTGACTTCAAGTCAGGTCCTGAAAAAATTACAACAGCTATCGAAGCTGGAACAGCTCCAGACGTACTTTTTGACGCACCAGGACGTATCATCCAATACGGTAAAAATGGTAAATTAGCTGAATTGAATGATATTTTCACAGATGAATTTGTCAAAGATGTCAACAATGAAAATATCGTACAAGCAAGTAAGGCTGGAGATAAAGCCTACATGTATCCAATTAGTTCAGCCCCATTCTACATGGCTATGAACAAGAAAATGTTGGAAGAAGCTGGAGTTGCAAACCTTGTAAAAGAAGGTTGGACAACTGATGATTTTGAAAAAGTTTTGAAAGCGCTTAAAGATAAAGGCTACACACCAGGTTCATTGTTCAGTTCTGGTCAAGGGGGAGACCAAGGAACACGTGCCTTCATTGCAAACCTTTATGGCGGTTCTGTAACAGACAAAGACGTAACTAAATATACAACAGACGATCCTAAATTCGTCAAAGGTCTTGAAAAAGCAGCTAGCTGGATTAAAGACGGTTTGTTGAACAATGGTTCACAATTTGACGGTGGAGCAGATATCCAAAACTTTGCCAACGGTCAAACATCTTACACAATCCTTTGGGCACCAGCTCAAAACGGTATCCAAGCTAAACTCTTGGAAGCAAGTAAAGTAGAAGTGGTAGAAGTACCATTCCCATCAGATTCAGGTAAACCAGCTCTTGAATACCTTGTAAACGGATTTGCAGTATTCAACAATAAAGACGACAAGAAAGTTGCAGCATCTAAGAAATTCGTTCAATTCATCGCGGATGACAAAGAATGGGGTCCAAAAGACGTTGTTCGTACAGGTGCCTTCCCAGTTCGTACTTCATTTGGCAAACTTTATGAAGACAAACGTATGGAAACAATCAGTGGTTGGACTAAATACTACTCACCATACTACAACACTATCAATGGTTTTGCTGAAATGAGAACACTTTGGTTCCCAATGTTGCAATCTGTATCAAATGGTGACGAAAAACCAGCGGACGCTTTGAAAGCCTTCACTGAAAAAGCTAACGAAACAATTAAAAAAGCTACAAAACAATAAGCACTAATACTCAATGAAAATCAAAGAGCAAACTAGGAAGCTAGCCGCAGGCTGTACTTAAGTACGGCAAGGCAACGCTGACGTGGTTTGAATTCGATTTTCGAAGAGTATAAATCAGATTGATTCCTCCCTTTTCCCCGTGCATAGTCTATGTAAGAAAAGGGAGGCTTTTGTTTGAAATGTAAGGAACTGTCACGAAATTAAAATGAAGTTCTTACATAAGCGAATCTTAAAAAATTTCATTTTGATTTTAAAACAGTTCAAGAAAGTCAAAAAATTATTCTATTTGAAAGAGAGGTGCCGACTGTGAAAGTCAATAAAATTCGTATGCGGGAAACAGTGATTTCCTATGCTTTCCTAGCACCAGTGTTGTTCTTCTTTGTCATCTTTGTATTGGCTCCTATGGTGATGGGATTCATTACAAGTTTCTTTAATTACTCTATGACAAACTTTGAGTTTGTAGGTTTAAACAACTATATCCGTATGTTTAAAGACCCTGTCTTTATGAAGTCTTTGCTCAACACGGTTATCCTGGTTATTGGATCTGTACCAGTTGTTGTTCTATTCTCACTCTTTGTAGCATCGCAAACCTATCATCAAAATGCCATTGCCAGATCCTTCTACCGTTTCGTCTTCTTCCTTCCTGTTGTAACAGGTAGCGTTGCCGTAACAGTTGTTTGGAAATGGATCTATGACCCACTATCGGGTATATTGAACTTTGTTCTTAAATCAAGTCATATTATTTCTCAAAACATTTCATGGCTTGGTGATAAGCACTGGGCATTGATGGCGATTATGATTATCCTTTTGACAACTTCAGTTGGTCAACCTATCATCCTCTACATCGCTGCTATGGGAAATATCGACAATTCATTGGTTGAAGCAGCTCGCGTCGACGGTGCAACTGAATTTCAAGTTTTCTGGAAGATTAAATGGCCAAGCCTTCTTCCAACAACTCTTTATATCGCAATCATCACAACAATTAACTCATTCCAGTGTTTCGCCTTGATTCAGTTGTTGACATCAGGTGGTCCAAACTACTCAACAAGTACACTTATGTACTACCTTTACGAAAAAGCCTTCCAATTGACAGAATACGGTTATGCAAACACAATTGGTGTCTTCTTGGCAGTCATGATTGCAATCGTAAGCTTTGTTCAATTTAAAGTACTTGGAAACGACGTAGAATACTAAAGAAAGGAGACAGCTATGCAATCTACAGAAAAAAAACCATTAACAGCCTTTACTGTTATTTCAACAATCATTTTGCTCTTGTTGACTGTGCTGTTCATCTTTCCATTCTACTGGATTTTGACAGGGGCCTTCAAATCACAACCTGATACAATCGTTATTCCTCCTCAGTGGTTCCCTAAAATGCCAACCATGGAAAACTTCCAACAACTCATGGTGCAAAACCCTGCTATGCAATGGATGTGGAACTCAGTATTTATCTCATTGGTAACCATGTTCTTAGTCTGTGCGACTTCATCTCTAGCAGGTTATGTATTGGCTAAAAAACGTTTCTATGGTCAACGTATCCTATTTGCCATCTTCATCGCTGCTATGGCTCTTCCAAAACAAGTTGTCCTTGTACCATTGGTACGTATCGTCAACTTCATGGGAATCCATGACACACTTTGGGCAGTTATCTTGCCTTTGATTGGATGGCCATTTGGGGTCTTCCTTATGAAACAATTCAGCGAAAATATCCCTACAGAGTTGCTTGAATCAGCTAAAATTGACGGTTGTGGTGAGATTCGTACTTTCTGGAGCGTAGCCTTCCCAATTGTGAAACCAGGATTTGCAGCCCTTGCAATCTTTACCTTCATCAATACTTGGAACGACTACTTCATGCAGTTAGTTATGTTGACTTCACGTCAAAACTTGACCATCTCACTCGGGGTTGCGACCATGCAGGCCGAAATGGCAACCAACTATGGTCTGATCATGGCAGGTGCAGCTCTTGCAGCCGTGCCAATCGTAACAGTATTCCTAGTCTTCCAAAAATCCTTCACACAAGGTATTACTATGGGAGCGGTCAAAGGTTAAGAAAAGTAAACTGGTGTGTCAAGATGGCGGAAGTAGTCTTGGCATACTATGGAAATATAGAGTTATAAGTGTCTACAAAATGGAGGGTATGCAGTTACTTTATGAAGTTTTGTTAGACACTTATCAACTTAAGAATGATTTTAGTTAACTATCAGAAACGAAGGAAACAGTATGATTTTTGACGATTTGAAAAATATTACCTTTTATAAGGGGGTTCATCCCAATTTAGACAAGGCTATCGACTATCTCTACCAACATCGTAAGGATTCTTTCGAACTAGGTAAGTATGAAATTGACGGGGACAAGGTCTTTCTGGTTGTGCAGGAAAATGTCCTTAATCAAGCTGAAAATGATCAATTTGAGCATCATAAGAACTATGCAGATTTGCATTTGCTGGTAGAAGGACATGAATATTCGAGCTACGGTTCACGTATCAAAGACGAGGCAGTAGCATTCGACGAAGCGAGTGACATTGGCTTTGTTCATTGTCATGAACACTACCCACTCTTGTTGGGTTATCACAATTTTGCGATTTTCTTCCCAGGAGAACCACACCAGCCAAATGGCTATGCAGGTATGGAAGAGAAGGTTCGCAAATATCTCTTTAAAATTTTGATTGATTAAAAAATCAGGAGGAGCAAACATGGCACAAAAAGGAGTAAGCCTTATCAAGGCAGCATTTGATACAGACAACTTTCTCATGCGTTTTAGTGAAAAGGTTTTGGATATCGTCACAGCCAATCTTCTTTTTGTCGTCTCTTGTTTGCCCATCGTGACGATTGGAGTGGCTAAAATTAGCCTCTACGAGACCATGTTTGAGATTAAGAAGAGCAGACGTGTGCCTGTCTTTAAAATCTATCTAAGAGCTTTCAAGCAAAATCTGAAACTAGGTCTTCAGCTAGGTCTGCTTGAGCTGGGCATTGTTTTGTTGAGTCTTCTAGACCTCTATCTCTTCTGGGGGCAGACAGCTATGCCTTTCCAAATGGTGAAAGCTATTTGTCTAGGCATTCTTATCTTCCTCACTATCGTGATGCTGGCTAGCTATCCAATCGCTGCGCGCTATGATTTAACTTGGAAAGAAGTGTTACAAAAGGGGCTTATCTTGGCAAGTTTTAACTTTCCATGGTTCTTCCTCATGTTAGCCATTCTTGTCCTCATTGTGATGGTTCTTTATCTGTCCGCTTTCAGTCTACTTTTAGGTGGTTCAGCCTTCCTGCTTTTTGGATTTGGACTATTGGTCTTTATCCAGACTGGATTGATGGAGAAAATTTTTGCAAAATACGAATAGGATGGCTTGTTTCTGAAACTACTTTCAAGCTTTAAACGTTTCAAAATACATATCGAAACTAAAATCTAAGTGTACACAAGATATTGAAAGCGATTTTTACAAGGTGTATACTAAACACGTAAAGAATAAATCCTGCTTCTAGCAGAAAAAAGAAATCTTAGGAGAAAATCTATGTCAGATTTGAAAAAATATGAAGGTGTCATTCCAGCCTTCTACGCATGTTACGATGAACAAGGAGAAGTAAGCCCAGAACGTACTCGTGCCTTGGTTCAATACTTTATCGATAAAGGTGTTCAAGGTCTTTATGTCAATGGTTCTTCTGGTGAATGTATCTACCAAAGTGTTGAAGACCGCAAGTTGATTTTGGAAGAAGTCATGGCAGTTGCCAAAGGTAAATTGACCATCATTGCTCATGTTGCTTGTAACAATACAAAGGATAGTATGGAACTTGCTCGCCACGCAGAAAGCTTGGGTGTAGATGCCATTGCAACGATTCCACCGATTTACTTCCGCTTGCCAGAATACTCAGTTGCTAAATACTGGAATGATATCAGTTCTGCAGCTCCAAACACAGACTACGTAATCTACAACATTCCTCAGTTAGCAGGTGTTGCTTTGACTCCAAGTCTCTACACAGAAATGTTGAAAAATCCTCGTGTTATCGGTGTTAAGAACTCTTCTATGCCAGTTCAAGATATCCAAACCTTTGTGAGCCTTGGTGGGGAAGACCATATCGTCTTTAACGGTCCAGATGAGCAGTTCTTAGGTGGTCGTCTTATGGGTGCTAAAGCTGGTATCGGTGGTACTTATGGTGCTATGCCAGAACTCTTCTTGAAACTCAATCAGTTGATTGCGGATAAGGACCTGGAAACAGCGCGTGAATTGCAGTATGCTATCAACGCAATCATTGGCAAACTCACTTCTGCACATGGAAATATGTACGGTGTGATCAAAGAAGTCTTGAAAATCAATGAAGGCTTGAACATCGGTTCTGTTCGTTCGCCATTGACTCCAGTGACCGAAGAAGATCGCCCAGTTGTAGAAGCAGCTGCAGCCTTGATTCGTGAAACCAAGGAGCGCTTCCTCTAATCCATAAGGAGGTATTTATGACACACTACGTTGCAATTGATATCGGTGGAACAAATATCAAATATGGTTTGATCGACCAAGAAGGCCAACTTGTTGAATCGCATGAAATGCCAACTGAGGCGCATAAGGGTGGTCCTCATATCTTACAAAAAACCAAAGATATTGTAGCCAGCTATTTAGAAAAAGGCCCAGTAGCAGGTGTTGCCATTTCTTCTGCAGGAATGGTGGACCCTGATAAGGGTGAGATTTTCTATGCTGGACCTCAGATTCCAAATTATGCAGGAACCAAGTTCAAGAAGGAAATCGAGACTAGCTTTACTATTCCTTGTGAAATTGAGAATGACGTCAACTGTGCAGGTCTGGCTGAGGCAGTATCTGGTTCAGGTAAGGGAGCAAGTGTGACACTTTGTTTGACCATTGGAACAGGTATCGGTGGTTGCTTGATTATGGATGGGAAAGTCTTCCATGGTTTTAGCAATTCGGCCTGTGAAGTCGGTTATATGCATATGCAGGATGGAGCTTTTCAGGATCTCGCTTCTACCACAGCTTTGGTGGAGTATGTAGCAACAGCTCATGGCGATCCAGTTGATCAGTGGAATGGCCGACGTATCTTTAAGGAAGCCACTGAAGGCAATAAACTCTGCATGGAAGGTATTGACCGCATGGTAGACTATCTAGGAAAAGGTCTGGCAAATATTTGCTATGTTGCCAATCCAGAAGTAGTCATTCTCGGTGGCGGTATCATGGGACAAGAGGCGATCCTCAAACCCAAGATCCGTACAGTCTTGAAAGATGCCTTGGTGCCAAGCCTAGCTGAAAAAACAAGATTGGAATTTGCCCATCATCAAAATACCGCAGGTATGTTGGGAGCTTACTATCACTTTAAAACAAAACAATCCTAGTTTGGAATTATAGAATTAAGCAGAACACTTAATCACTACTTGAGTGAAAAATGTTTTGCTTAATTCTTTTTTTGATGATGGAAAAACTGTCAAGGTATATAAAAAGTAGCGGAAAGACCATTATGCGATCTTGCTTCATTTGTATGAGAAAGTCAATGAGAAATTAGAAAAAACGAACGATAGGAGCAGAGTTCCTATCATCGAAGAATATATGAGAGGAGATTCCCTTTAAGATAGTCTTAGAAGACGGCGCAAGCTCTCTAAATACTAAAGCTAAGCCAAGAAGAAAAAATGATATAATGAGATGGACGAGAAATTGACAAATTGGAATTCATGGAGATGATGAAATGATTAGGAAATATTCTGACAGTGATATAGATGCAGTAATGCAAATATGGTTAATTACGAATATTCAGGCACATAGTTTTATGTCTCCTGATTACTGGAAAAACAATTTTGATGTGGTAAAAGAAATGCTACCACTTGCAGAAATATATGTGCATGAAATTGACAGTACAAACGGGATAGATGGATTTATTGGATTAAATGACGACTATATTGAAGGAATCTTTATAAAAGAGGCAGGACAGTCAAAGGGAGCCGGAAAACAGCTATTGGATCATGTGAAGAAAGTCAAGCCCACTCTAAGATTAAACGTTTATCAAAAAAATAAGCGAGCAATTCAATTTTACCTGCGAGAGGAATTTAGCATCCAATCTGAAAGTTTAGATAGTAATACGGGAGAAAAAGAATTGATAATGGTATGGAGTCGTTAAATCTCAGCTTGTCGAAGCAAAATAATTAAATAAAATTAGAGGAAGGAAGTAAAAGCAAATAGCTGATACTTCCTTTTTTGTTGTCAAACATTCAAAAACGAAAAGGAGGATTTATGGAAGAACTGAAAAACACGATTAGAATTTGCCTATCACCAAAATATCGTAGGTATGTTGTATGTTTATTTTCATTGGGTATCAAGACAAAATAATCCTAGTTTGTTTCAGCCAAACTAGGATTTTCTAATCAAGTTCCCTTGACTTTCTTTATAATTGTGAGATAATAAATAAAATATATAAAGGAATTATATAAAATGGCTATAGCGAATTCAAGTAAAATGGTGACCTTCCAAGCTAATAGAGAATTGGTAAATGATGCCATGAAAGTGTTAAAAGAACAAAATCTCTCTCTTTCATCAGCACTCAGATTATTTTTAAAGAATGTTGCCGTAACAAATGAAGTAGATTTACTTAGTGAAGAGGAATTAGAGAAGGAGTATTTGTTTAGGCAATTGCAAGCAGAAGTTCAAGAAAGTTATGCCAAGATTGAGGCTGGAAATTACTTGAAAGATGAAGATGTCGTGACACGCTATGGATTATAAAAGATATAGGATTTTGTATTCTCCTAGAGTGATTGATAGTCTGGATAAAATATATCAGTATATAGCGGAGGAAATCGGTTCTGTAGAGGCTGCTAGACGAAAAGTAGCCAATATTAGAAAAGATATTAATCGGCTAGAAATTTTCCCCCAAGCTGGATTTGATGCCGATGAAAAATTTGGTAAGAAATTAGATCCTCACTACCAAACGCGAGGATTGACCTTGAGTAAGGATTACATCGTATTATATACAATTGTTGAGGATACCGTCAGACTTGCTTATCTACTCCCTTCAAAAAGTGATTACATGAAATTATTCAAGACCAAGTCAAGATATGACTAATTCATAATCTTGAAGATGTATGTTTGGTGATGAATAAAAATCCTAGTTTGGCTTAGCCAAACTAGGATTTTCTGACACGTTTTTGTCTACGATAGCCGTTGAGCTTTTTATTTTCCCAGTAGCTATTAAAGATTTTCTCCTTACTTTCGCGATTGATTTCCAAAAAGTAGGCATAAATCAAATCAATAAAGAAGAGCATAGGAAGTTGAGCGGATATTCGTTGGATATAGGAAGGCTGGCTGTGGGTAGCTACAAGAACAGTCTCTGTGTAGGCCTGACTATCTTTATTGGGAACACTTGAAAAGAGTACAGTCTTTGCCCCCATCTCCTTGGCATCTAATAAACTGTCTAAAATAGAGGGAGTTGTGCCAGAAAGTGAGAAACCAAGTACGAGACAATTTTCGTCCATAATACTGGTTGTCCAGGCAAAGCCGTCTTGATCGGTCAAGGCCTCGCAGACCACACCCAGACGCATGAAGCGCAATTTCATTTCACGAGCTACGAGGCCAGAACTCCCTGTTCCGAAGAAGTAGATACGCTCAGCATCTTCGATTAGCTGGGCAATTCGTTCTAGTTGGACTTCGTCAATCAAGTCTTGTGTTTGTTCCCTCATGTTGCTATAACTTCTGAGGACTCGTTTGGTCAGTGGACTGTGCTTGGAGACTTGATTGGCTTGATTTTCTGCCTCATGTTGGTATTGGAAAATAAATTCTCGGTAGCCAGTAAAGCCACACTTTTTAGCAAAGCGGGTCAGAGCAGCTTGAGAAATATGTAATTTTTGGGTGACTTGTTGAGAAGATAAATCATCTGTAATCGTTTCAGCTTGCAAAAAATAGCGAGCGATTTCTTGCTCTAGGTCTGTCATTTCTTCAAAATGTGAATCAATGATAGTTGCGATATCTGGTTTGTCCATAGGGAAGGCTCCTTTAAATGAGTCGTGTTGGAAAAAGACTAGATTATTGAACTTTTACATTCATTATAACATATAATATAGGGATGGATAAATAAAAACGTATCTTACTGTAAAAACGAAAAAAAGCTTCTTTCTTTTCCATAATTTTCTGCTCAAATTGTGGTACAATTAAGAGTAAGATTTTAAGTTAGAAATGAGACTGATTTGTATGAGAAAATTTAACAGCCATTCGATTCCGATTAGGCTTAATTTATTGTTTTCAATCGTCATTTTACTCTTTATGACCATTATTGGTCGTTTGTTGTATATGCAAGTTTTGAACAAGGATTTTTACGAAAAAAAGCTAGCCTCAGCTAGTCAGACCAAGGTCACAACCAGTTCTGCCCGTGGGGAAATCTATGATGCTAGTGGAAAACCTTTGGTAGAAAATACGTTAAAGCAGGTTGTTTCCTTTACGCGTAGTAATAAAATGACGGCTAAAGATCTGAAAGAAATCGCTAGTCAGTTATTGGGATATGTGAGCATCACTTCGCCGAATTTAACAGAACGCCAGCTAGCAGATTACTATTTAGCTGATCCTGAAATCTATAAAAAAACAGTGGAGGCTCTCCCAAGTGAGAAGCGCTTGGATTCAGATGGCAATCGTTTGTCCGAATCAGAACTGTATAACAATGCGGTCGATAGTGTCCAAACGAGTCAACTAAACTATACAGAGGATGAAAAGAAAGAAATCTATCTTTTTAGTCAGTTAAATGCTGTTGGAAACTTTGCGACAGGAAGCATTGTGACGGATTCTTTGACAGATACCCAGATTGCTCTGATTGCCTCCGCTTCCAAGAAATTACCTGGTATCAGTATTTCTACTTCTTGGGAAAGAAAAGTTTTAGAAACTTCCCTTTCCTCTATAATTGGTAGTGTGTCGAGTGAAAAAGCTGGTCTCCCAGCGGAAGAAGCAGATGCTTATCTTAAAAAAGGTTATTCTCTAAATGACCGTGTTGGGACCTCTTATCTAGAAAAGCAATACGAGGAAACCTTGCAAGGTAAACGCTCGGTGAAGGAAATTCATCTAGATAAGTACGGCAACATGGAAAGTGTCGAAAATATCGAAGATGGTACCAAAGGGAATAATATTAAACTGACCATTGATTTGGCCTTCCAAGATAGTGTGGATGCTTTGCTGAAAAGTTATTTCAATTCAGAGTTGGGAAATGGTGGAGCTAAATATTCTGAAGGTGTCTATGCAGTCGCCCTTAACCCAAAAACAGGTGCTGTTTTATCCATGTCAGGGATCAAACATGACCTGAAAACGGGAGAGTTGGCGCCTGATTCCTTGGGAACGGTAACCAACGTCTTTGTCCCAGGTTCGGTTGTAAAAGCGGCGACCATCAGCTCTGGTTGGGAGAATGGAGTCTTATCAGGGAATCAGACCTTGACAGACCAACCGATTGTCTTCCAAGGTTCAGCTCCGATTAATTCTTGGTACACTCAGGCTTACGATTCATTCCCGATTACAGCTGTGGAAGCCTTGGAGTATTCTTCTAATGCCTACATGGTTCAAACGGCTTTGGGCATTATGGGTCAGACCTATCAACCCAATATGTTTGTTTTAACTAACAATTTAGAATCCGCTATGGGGAAACTTCGTTCGACATTTGCGGAATATGGTCTTGGAGCCTCAACAGGCATTGACCTTCCAGATGAGTCAACTGGTTTTATACCAAAAGAGTATAATTTTGCTAATTACATTACCAATGCCTTTGGCCAGTTTGATAACTATACGCCCATGCAGTTGGCTCAGTATGTAGCAACTATTGCAAATGATGGTGTTCGTGTGGCTCCTCGTATTGTTGAAGGCATTTATGGCAATAATGATAAGGGAGGACTGGGTGACTTAATTCAGCAACTGCAACCGACAGAGATGAATAAGGTCAATATATCCGACTCCGATATGAGCATCTTGCACCAAGGTTTTTATCAGGTTGCTCATGGGACTAGTGGCTTGACTACTGGCCGCGCCTTTTCAAACGGTGCCTTGGTATCTATTAGCGGAAAAACGGGTACAGCCGAAAGCTATGTGGCAGATGGTCAGCAAGCAACCAATACCAATGCGGTGGCCTATGCTCCATCTGATAATCCCCAAATCGCTGTTGCAGTGGTCTTTCCTCATAATACCAATCTAACAAATGGTGTAGGACCTTCCATTGCGCGTGATATTATCAATCTGTATCAAAAATACCATCCAATGAACTAGAAAGGAATTTATGCTTTATCCAACACCCATTGCCAAGCTGATTGACAGTTATTCTAAGTTACCAGGTATCGGGATTAAGACGGCTACGCGTCTGGCCTTTTATACGATTGGGATGTCTGATGACGATGTCAATGAATTTGCAAAAAATCTCCTTTCTGCTAAGCGGGAATTGACCTACTGTTCTATTTGTGGACGTTTGACAGACGACGATCCTTGCTCTATCTGTACCGATCCGACTCGTGACCAGACAACGATTTTGGTGCTAGAGGATAGTCGGGATGTGGCAGCTATGGAGAACATCCAAGAATACCATGGCCTCTATCATGTTTTACATGGCCTCATTTCCCCCATGAATGGCATCAGTCCAGATGATATCAATCTCAAGAGCCTTATGACTCGTCTGATGGATAGCGAGGTTTCAGAAGTGATTGTGGCCACAAATGCTACGGCAGATGGGGAAGCGACTTCCATGTATCTTTCACGCTTGCTCAAGCCAGCTGGGATCAAGGTTACGCGCCTGGCGCGAGGTCTCGCTGTGGGGGCAGATATCGAGTATGCAGATGAAGTGACGCTCTTACGAGCTATTGAAAATCGGACAGAGCTGTAAGTCTAGACAAATTAACAAACTCAATTCATTTATATAAAAAATCAAGGAGGCTGAAAATCGTTCCTATCGGCCTCTTTTTGTATAGTGTGATGAGTAGAATTAGGTTCAAGTTTCAAAAAAGAAGCAAATATGATATACTAAAGAACGAGTATTCTATTAGAATTGGAACAAATAATATGAAACAAACGATTATTCTTTTATATGGTGGGCGTAGTGCAGAGCGTGAAGTCTCTATCCTTTCAGCTGAGAGTGTCATGCGTGCGGTCAACTACGACCGTTTCACAGTCAAGACTTTCTTCATCAGCCAGTCAGGTAACTTTATCAAAACACAGGAATTTAGCCAGACTCCTGGTCAAGAGGACCGTCTCATGACCAATGAAACTATTGATTGGGATAAGAAAGTTGCTCCAAGTGCTATCTATGAAGAAGGGGCAGTGGTCTTTCCAGTCCTTCACGGTCCGATGGGAGAGGATGGCTCTGTTCAAGGATTCTTGGAAGTTTTGAAAATGCCTTACGTTGGTTGCAACATCTTGTCATCTAGCCTTGCCATGGACAAAATCACCACCAAGCGTGTTTTGGAATCTGCTGGTATTGCCCAAGTTCCTTATGTGGCCATCGTCGAAGGTGATGATGTGACTGCTAAAATCGCTGAAGTGGAAGAAAAATTGACTTATCCAGTTTTCACAAAACCATCAAACATGGGTTCTAGTGTCGGTATTTCTAAATCTGAAAATCAAGAAGAACTCCGCCAAGCTTTGGAACTTGCCTTCCGATATGACAGTCGTGTCTTGGTAGAGCAAGGAGTAAATGCCCGTGAGATAGAGGTTGGTCTACTGGGCAACTACGATGTCAAAAGCACCCTTCCAGGAGAAGTAGTCAAGGATGTTGCCTTTTATGACTACGATGCCAAGTATATTGATAACAAGATTACTATGGACATCCCAGCCAAGATCAGTGATGATGTGGCAACTGTCATGCGTCAAAATGCAGAAACGGCCTTCCGTGCCATTGGTGGCCTCGGTCTCTCTCGTTGCGATTTCTTCTATACAGACAAGGGAGAGATTTTCCTAAACGAGCTTAATACCATGCCAGGTTTCACCCAGTGGTCTATGTACCCACTACTTTGGGACAATATGGGGATCAGCTACCCAGAACTAATCGAGCGTTTAGTGGATCTTGCTAAGGAAAGCTTTGATAAGCGTGAAGCACATTTGCTATAAAATGAAAGAGAGGGTAGAAGCCAGAACCATCGCTGCAAGGTGATTTTAGTTCTCGGACTTCAACCCTTTTTAAAGGAGTAGAAATGAAATTAACAATCCATGAAGTGGCCAAAGTTGTCGGAGCTAAAAATGATATCAGCATCTTTGAGGATACTCGGTTAGAAAAAGCTGAGTTTGATAGTCGTTTGATTGCTGCAGGGGACTTGTTTGTGCCCCTAAAAGGAGCGCGTGATGGTCATGACTTTATCGAAAGAGCTTTTGAAAATGGCGCTGTTGTAACCCTGTCTGAGAAAGAGGTCGCAAATTATCCCTATATTTTAGTAGACGATGTTTTGGCTGCCTTTCAAACCCTCGCAGCCTACTATATAGAAAAAACGGGAGTCGATGTCTTTGCTGTCACAGGTTCAAATGGCAAGACGACGACCAAGGATATGTTAGCGCACTTGCTATCAACAACCTACAAGACCTACAAAACACAAGGAAACTACAATAATGAGATTGGTCTTCCCTACACAGTTCTCCATATGCCTGAAGGAACAGAAAAGTTGGTCTTGGAGATGGGGCAGGATCACTTGGGAGATATTCATCTCTTGTCTGAATTGGCCCATCCAAAAACAGCTATCGTAACCTTAGTTGGAGAAGCCCATTTGGCTTTTTTCAAAGACCGTTCTGAGATTGCTAAAGGAAAAATGCAAATTGCAGATGGTATGGTATCGGGTTCTTTGCTTTTGGCACCAGCTGACCCGATTGTAGAGGCCTATTTGCCAGCTGATAAAAAGGTAGTTCGTTTTGGGCAAGGAGCAGATCTGGAAATCATAGACTTGATTGAGCGCAAGGATAGTCTGACCTTTAAAGCTAATTTCTTGGAACAAGCCCTTGACTTGCCAGTGACTGGTAAGTACAATGCCACCAATGCTATGATTGCGTCCTATGTTGCCCTACAAGAAGGAGTTTCAGAGGAGCAGATTCGTCAGGCCTTCCAAAATCTTGAATTGACGCGTAACCGTACCGAATGGAAGAAAGCAGCCAATGGAGCAGACATCCTATCAGATGTTTACAATGCTAATCCAACTGCTATGAAGCTGATTTTAGAGACTTTCTCTGCCATTCCAGTCAATGAAGGTGGCAAAAAAATCGCTGTCTTGGCGGATATGAAGGAACTTGGTGACCAGTCTGTTCAACTCCATAATCAGATGATTTTGAGCCTCTCGCCAGATGTGCTGGATACCGTTATTTTCTATGGAGAAGACATTGCTGAATTGGCCCAATTGGCCAGTCAAATGTTCCCAATTGGCCACGTTTACTACTTCAAGAAAACAGAAGACCAAGACCAATTTGAAGACCTAGTCAAGCAGGTCAAGAAAAGCTTAGGAGTCCACGACCAAATCCTACTCAAAGGCTCTAACTCTATGAATCTAGTCAAGTTGGTAGAAAGTTTAGAAAATGAATGCTAGTGATTTTGCCAAGTATCTTCAAAGAATGATTGCCCTTACAGATACTGGATTAACCTTTACAAAAGATCCTTTCGACCGTGAGCGCTACGAAGACTTGCGAGGCCTTTTATCTGAAATGTTGAATCAGGCATCAGACCTTGATTCCGAAGAAGTGGCAGAAGTCTTGAAGCCAACTTCTGCTTATGCGACTCTGTTAATGGACGTCCGTGCTTGGATTGTTGAGGACGAAAAGATTTGTCTGGTTAGGGGACAAGGAGAGAATGATTGGGCTTTGCCAGGTGGCTTTGGTGAAGTCGGCTATTCACCAACTGAAAATATTCTCAAGGAAATTGAAGAAGAAACCGGTTTCAAAGCCAAGGTTGAAAGACTACTAGCTGTTTTTGATACCAATCGTTTCCAACTACAGAGCAAACAGTATGCAAAGTTTGTTTTTGAATGTAAGCTTCTTGATGGACAATTCCAAGAAAATCAAGAAATTGCTGACCTTCAATTTTTTGCCATTGACCAACTGCCGATCTTATCTGAAAAACGCATTACCAAGGAGCAAATAGAGATTCTTTGGCAGGTTTATCAAGGTCAGAGGGAGCAATATCTTGACTAAGAAGATGATTATCGTATTTCTAAATCCATTTTTGACAAATAGCATGGTATAATAATATGCAGGAAAATTTTGAATCATGAGGAAGACTAGATGAATTTATGGGATATTTTCTTTACGACCCAAGCAACAGAACCACCTAAATTTGACCTTTTTTGGTATGTCAGTATATTTACACTCTTGGCCTTGACCTTTTATACAGCCTATCGTTATCGTGAAAAGAAGGTTTACCAACGATTTTTCCAGATTTTACAGGCAGTTCAGTTAATCCTTCTCTATGGTTGGTACTGGGTCAATCATATGCCACTATCAGAAAGCTTACCCTTTTACCATTGCCGTATGGCCATGTTTGTGGTACTCTTGCTTCCTGGGCAGTCCAAATATAGGCAGTATTTTGCATTGCTAGGAACATTCGGAACATTAGCAGCCTTTGTTTATCCAGTGCCAGATGCCTATCCTTTCCCCCATATTGCCATTTTATCCTTTATTTTTGGGCACCTAGCTCTCTTGGGAAATTCACTGGTTTATCTCTTGAGACAGTACGACGCAAAAATGCTAGATGTGAAGAGAATTTTTCTCATGACCTTTGGACTAAATGCCTTAATTTTTGTGGTCAATTTGGTAACAGGTGGAGATTACGGATTCTTGACAAAACCGCCATTGGTTGGGGATCACGGCTTAGTAGCTAATTATTTGATTGTTTCTCTGGCCTTGTCAGCAGCCATTACTTTGACAAAGAAAATCTTGGAACTATTTTTAGAACAAGAAGCAGAAAAAATGATTGCAAAGAAAGCTTAGAAATGAGCTTTCTTTTTTGGTAATAGATAGATTGTTGATAAAGTTTACAGTGAATGAATTTCTGAACAGAAAAACAAAAAAATTGGCTAGTAAATTTAGGAAAAAACTGAGCACGATGAGATTTTTTGTGTTATAATATTCTGTGAATAGCTATGCCCACGTTTAGCTATTGAATATTACGAAGTTAGAAACTTGGAAGATAGAGAGGATGCGATGTAATGGCTAGAGAAGGCTTTTTTACAGGTCTAGATATTGGAACAAGCTCTGTCAAGGTGCTTGTAGCCGAGCAGAGAAATGGTGAATTAAATGTAATTGGCGTGAGTAATGCCAAAAGTAAAGGTGTAAAGGATGGAATTATTGTTGATATTGATGCAGCAGCAACTGCTATCAAGTCAGCAATTTCCCAAGCGGAAGAAAAGGCAGGCATTTCGATTAAATCAGTGAATGTCGGCTTACCTGGTAATCTTTTGCAGGTAGAACCAACTCAAGGGATGATTCCAGTAACATCTGATACCAAGGAAATTACGGATCAAGATGTTGAAAATGTTGTCAAATCAGCTTTGACAAAAAGTATGACACCTGACCGTGAAGTCATTACCTTTATTCCTGAAGAATTTATTGTGGATGGTTTCCAAGGGATTCGTGACCCACGTGGCATGATGGGGGTTCGCCTTGAAATGCGTGGTTTGCTTTATACAGGCCCTCGTACTATCTTGCACAATTTGCGTAAGACGGTTGAGCGTGCAGGTGTTCAGGTTGAAAATGTTATCATTTCACCACTAGCAATGGTTCAATCAGTTTTGAACGAAGGTGAACGTGAATTTGGTGCTACAGTGATTGATATGGGGGCAGGCCAGACGACTGTTGCTACAATCCGTAACCAAGAACTCCAGTTTACCAATATTCTCCAAGAAGGCGGAGATTATGTAACTAAGGATATCTCTAAAGTCTTGAAAACTTCTCAGAAGTTGGCTGAAGGTTTGAAATTAAACTATGGAGAGGCTTACCCTCCTCTTGCAAGTAAAGAAACCTTCCAAGTAGAGGTTATTGGGGAAGTAGAACCTGTTGAAGTAACAGAAAATTACTTGTCAGAAATTATTTCTGCACGTATTAAGCATATTTTTGAACAAATCAAACAAGACCTAGACAGAAGACATTTATTGGATCTTCCTGGTGGTATTGTTTTGATTGGTGGAACGGCTATTTTACCGGGTATTGTGGAGCTTGCTCAAGAAGTTTTTGGTGTTCGTGTCAAGCTTTATGTTCCAAACCAAGTTGGTATTCGCAATCCAGCCTTTGCTCATGTGATTAGCTTGTCAGAATTTGCGGGACAATTGACAGAAGTACATCTCTTGGCTCAACGAGCAGTCAAGGGTGATGAAGGATTATTCCAACAACCGCTTAGTTTTGGGGGAATGATTCAGAAAACAGCTCAGTTTGTACAATCAACGCCTGTTCAACCAGCCCCTGCTCCAGAAGTAGAGCCGGTGGCTCCTACAGAACCAATGGCGGATTTCCAACAAGCTTCACAAAATAGACCGAAATTAGCAGATCGTTTCCGTGGCTTGATCGGAAGCATGTTTGACGAATAAAGAGGAAAAATAAATTATGACATTTTCATTTGATACAGCTGCTGCTCAAGGTGCAGTGATTAAAGTAATTGGTGTCGGTGGAGGCGGTGGCAATGCCATCAACCGTATGGTCGACGAAGGTGTTACAGGCGTAGAATTTATCGCAGCAAACACAGATGTACAAGCATTGAGTAGTACAAAAGCTGAGACTGTTATTCAGTTGGGACCTAAATTGACTCGTGGTTTGGGTGCAGGAGGTCAACCTGAGGTTGGTCGTAAAGCTGCTGAAGAAAGCGAAGAAACACTGACGGAAGCTATCAGTGGCGCAGATATGGTCTTCATCACTGCTGGTATGGGAGGAGGCTCTGGAACTGGAGCTGCTCCTGTTATTGCTCGTATCGCCAAAGATTTGGGTGCTCTTACAGTTGGTGTTGTAACACGTCCCTTTGGTTTTGAAGGAAGCAAACGTGGACAATTTGCTGTAGAAGGAATCAATCAGCTTCGTGAGCATGTAGATACTCTATTGATCATCTCAAACAACAACTTGCTTGAAATTGTTGATAAGAAAACACCGCTTTTGGAAGCTCTTAGCGAAGCGGATAATGTTCTTCGTCAAGGTGTGCAAGGAATTACCGATTTGATTACCAATCCAGGATTGATTAACCTTGACTTTGCCGATGTGAAAACGGTGATGGCAAACAAAGGGAACGCCTTAATGGGTATTGGTATCGGTAGTGGAGAAGAGCGTGTTGTTGAAGCAGCTCGTAAGGCAATCTACTCACCACTTCTTGAAACAACAATTGATGGTGCAGAAGATGTTATCGTCAACGTAACTGGTGGTCTTGATTTAACCTTGATTGAAGCTGAAGAGGCTTCACAAATTGTGAACCAGGCAGCAGGTCAAGGAGTAAACATCTGGCTCGGTACTTCAATTGATGAAAGTATGCGTGATGAAATTCGTGTAACAGTTGTCGCAACGGGTGTTCGTCAAGACCGCGTAGAAAAGGTTGTAGCTCCACAAGCTAGACCTACTACTAACTACCGTGAGACAGTGAAACCAGCTCATTCACATGGCTTTGATCGTCATTTTGATATGGCAGAAACAGCTGAATTGCCAAAACAAAATCCACGTCGCTCGGAACAAGCTCAAGGATCTGCTTTTGGTGATTGGAATTTACGTCGCGAGACAATTGTTCGTCCGACTGATTCAGTAGTGTCACCGGTAGAACGTTTTGAAATTCCAAATTCACAAGATGAAGATGAGTTGGATACACCTCCATTTTTCAAAAATCGTTAAGTAAATGAATGTAAAAGAAAATACAGAACGTGTTTTTCGAGAAGTCGCAGAAGCAAGTCTGATTGCTCATCGCGAGAGTGGCTCAGTCTCTGTCATTGCAGTTACCAAGTATGTAGATGTACCGACAGCGGAAGCCTTACTTCCGCTAGGGGTTCATCATATCGGTGAAAATCGTGTAGATAAGTTTCTAGAGAAATATCAAGCTTTAAAAGATCGAGATGTGACTTGGCATTTGATTGGTACCTTGCAAAGACGTAAGGTGAAAGATGTCATTCAATACGTTGATTATTTCCATGCATTGGACTCAGTAAAGCTAGCAGAAGAAATTCAAAAAAGAAGTGACCGAGTCATCAAGTGTTTCCTTCAGGTAAATATTTCTAAAGAAGAAAGCAAACACGGTTTTTCGAGAGAGGAACTGCTGGAAATCTTGCCAGAGCTAGCCAAACTAGATAAGATTGAATATGTTGGTTTAATGACGATGGCACCTTTTGAGGCTAGCAGTGAGCAGTTGAAAGAAATTTTCAAGGCGACCCAAGATTTACAAAAAGAAATCCAAGAAAAACAAATTCCAAATATGCCTATGACCGAGTTAAGTATGGGAATGAGTCGTGATTATAAAGAAGCGATTCAATTCGGTTCCACCTTTGTTCGTATAGGTACAGCATTTTTTAAGTAGGAGAGAACCATGTCTTTAAAAGATAGATTCGATAGATTTATAGATTATTTTACGGAGGATGAGGACCTAAGTCTCCCTAATGAAAAACGAGATGAGCCTATTTTAACTCCAGTAAATTCTACACAGGAAAAGGCTCTCTCAACGAATCAACCACCACGCACAAATAGTACACAAGAAAATAATATTACTAGACTGCATGCACGTCAACAAGAGTTAGCAAAGCAAAATCAGCATTCTACTGAAAAAGTAACAATTGATGTTCGTTATCCTAGAAAATATGAAGATGCGATAGAAATTGTTGATTTATTAGCAGGAAACGAAAGTATTTTGATTGATTTTCAATATATGACTGAAGTGCAAGCTCGTCGTTGTTTAGATTATCTGGATGGAGCTTGCCATGTTCTAGCTGGAAATTTGAAAAAGGTAGCTTCTACCATGTATCTGTTAACACCAGTGAATGTTATTGTGAATATTGAAGATATTCGTTTACCAGATGGAGATCAACATGGTGAGTTTGATTTTGATATGAGACGAAATAGAGTACGATAATGATTTTTTTAATTCGTATGATTTATAATGCAGTGGATATTTACTCCCTGATTTTGGTAGCCTTTGCTGTCATGTCTTGGTTTCCAGGTGCCTATGAATCAAGTTTAGGTCGTTGGATTGTAGCATTGGTAAAACCAGTGCTTGCTCCCTTGCAACGCCTGCCTTTACAGATAGCGGGTCTTGATTTATCTGTTTGGGTTGCGATTGTTTTGGTTCGATTTTTAGGAGAAAATCTAGTCCGTTTTCTGGCGATGATAGGATGAATAAAGGGATTTACCAGCATTTCTCCATAGAAGATCGTCCCTTTCTTGATAAGGGAATGGAATGGATAAAGAAGGTAGAAGATAGCTATGCTCCTTTTTTAACTCCTTTTATCAATCCTCATCAGGAGAAGCTATTAAAAATTTTAGCCAAAACCTATGGTCTTGCTTGTAGCAGTAGTGGGGAATTCGTCTCGAGTGAGTATGTTCGAGTTTTATTATACCCAGATTATTTCCAGCCAGAGTTTTCAGATTTTGAAATATCTCTCCAGGAAATTGTGTATTCCAATAAATTTGAACACTTAACGCATGCTAAGATTTTAGGGACAGTCATCAATCAATTAGGGATTGAACGGAAACTTTTTGGAGATATCCTAGTAGATGAAGAACGGGCGCAGATTATGATTAATCAGCAGTTTCTTCTTCTCTTTCAAGATGGATTAAAGAAAATTGGCCGTATACCCGTTTCGCTGGAGGAACGTCCTTTCACCGAGAAAATAGATAAGCTAGAACAGTATAGAGAGATGGATTTATGCGTGTCTAGTTTGAGATTAGATGTTCTTTTATCAAATGTTTTGAAACTATCTAGGAATCAAGCAAACCAGTTGATTGAAAAGAAACTTGTCCAAGTAAATTATCATGTGGTAGACAAATCAGATTATACTGTTCAAGTTGGAGACTTGATTAGTGTGAGAAAATTTGGGCGCTTGAGATTGCTTCAAGATAAGGGACAAACAAAAAAAGAGAAGAAAAAAATAACCGTCCAGTTATTATTAAGTAAGTGAGGAATAGAATGCCAATTACATCATTAGAAATAAAGGACAAAACCTTTGGAACTCGATTCAGAGGTTTTGATCCAGAAGAAGTCGATGAATTTTTAGATATTGTGGTTCGTGATTACGAAGATCTTGTTCGTGCGAATCATGATAAAGATTTGCGTATTAAGAGTTTAGAAGAGCGCTTGTCTTACTTTGACGAAATGAAAGATTCATTGAGCCAGTCTGTATTGATTGCCCAAGACACAGCTGAGCGAGTGAAACAAGCGGCACATGAACGTTCAAACAATATCGTTCATCAAGCAGAACAAGATGCGCAACGCTTGTTGGAAGAAGCTAAATATAAGGCAAACGAGATTCTTCGTCAAGCAACAGACAATGCTAAGAAAGTTGCTGTTGAAACAGAAGAATTGAAGAACAAGAGCCGTGTCTTCCACCAACGTCTCAAATCTACAATTGAGAGTCAGTTGGCTATTGTTGAATCTTCAGATTGGGAAGATATTCTCCGTCCAACAGCTACTTATCTTCAAACCAGTGATGAAGCCTTTAAAGAAGTGGTTAGTGAAGTACTTGGAGAACCGATTCCAGCTCCAATTGAGGAAGAACCAATTGATATGACACGTCAGTTCTCTCAAGCAGAAATGGCAGAGTTACAAGCTCGTATTGAGGCAGCCAATAAAGAATTGGCTGAATTTGAAGCTCAGGCTAAACAGGAAGTGGAAAATCCAACTCCTGTAGTGAGTCCTCAAATTGAAGAAGAGCCTGCTCATCCAGTTGGTCCAATGTACGAAGAACCAGAAGTAGCTCCAGTACATCCTTCGGCTCCAACACCAGCTACAGAAACATTTGATTCAGCACCAGGATTTGAAGCACCGCAAGAATCCGTTACAATTTTATAAGAAATATTCTGAGAACAATATCTTATCCTTATATTTCCAGCGAGCAGGAGATGGTGTGAGTCCTGCATTCCCTAACGATAAGATTATCCTCTCAAAAACTCAAGTCTGAAGCTAGTAAGATTTGACGTTCCCCACGTTACGGGAAAAGAGGGAGAAAGACTAAATCTTTTTCCGAATAAAGGTGGTACCACGATTTTCGTCCTTTTTGGCAGTCGTGGTTTTTAATTTGTTATTATTTATAAAGGAGATACCATGAAACTCAAAGATACCCTTAACCTTGGGAAAACAGCTTTCCCAATGCGTGCAGGACTTCCTACCAAAGAGCCAGTTTGGCAAAAGGAATGGGAAGATGCAAAACTTTACCAACGTCGTCAAGAATTGAACCAAGGAAAACCTCATTTCACCTTGCATGATGGCCCTCCATACGCTAACGGAAATATCCACGTTGGACATGCTATGAACAAGATTTCAAAAGATATCATTGTTCGTTCAAAATCAATGTCAGGTTTTTACGCACCATTTATCCCAGGTTGGGACACTCATGGTCTACCAATCGAGCAAGTTTTGGCAAAACAAGGTGTCAAACGTAAAGAAATGGATTTGGTTGAGTACTTGAAACTTTGCCGTGAATATGCTCTTTCTCAAGTAGATAAACAACGCGAAGACTTCAAACGTTTGGGTGTTTCTGGTGACTGGGAAAATCCATATGTGACTTTGACTCCTGACTATGAAGCAGCCCAAATCCGTGTATTTGGTGAGATGGCTAATAAAGGTTATATCTACCGTGGTGCCAAACCAGTTTACTGGTCTTGGTCATCTGAGTCTGCCCTTGCTGAAGCAGAGATTGAATACCATGACTTGGTTTCAACTTCTCTTTACTATGCCAATAAGGTAAAGGATGGCAAAGGTGTTCTAGATACAGATACTTATATCGTCGTTTGGACAACTACTCCATTTACTATCACAGCTTCTCGTGGTTTGACTGTTGGAGCGGATATTGATTACGTTTTGGTTCAACCTGCAGGTGAAGCTCGTAAGTTTGTGGTTGCTGCAGAATTGTTGGCTAGCTTGTCTGAGAAATTTGGCTGGGCTGATGTTCAAGTGTTGGCAACTTACCGTGGTCAAGAACTCAACCACATCGTAACAGAACATCCATGGGATACAGCTGTAGATGAATTGGTTATTCTTGGTGACCACGTTACGACTGACTCTGGTACAGGTATTGTCCATACAGCCCCTGGTTTTGGTGAGGACGACTACAATGTTGGTATTGCTAATGGTCTTGAAGTCGCAGTGACTGTTGACGAACGTGGTATCATGATGAAGAATGCTGGTCCTGAGTTTGAAGGTCAATTCTATGAAAAGGTAGTTCCAACTGTTATTGAAAAACTTGGTAACCTCCTTCTTGCCCAAGAAGAAATCTCTCACTCATACCCATTTGACTGGCGTACGAAGAAACCAATCATCTGGCGTGCAGTACCACAATGGTTTGCCTCAGTTTCTAAATTCCGCCAAGAAATCTTGGACGAAATTGAAAAAGTGAAATTCCACTCAGAATGGGGTAAAGTCCGTCTTTACAATATGATCCGTGACCGTGGCGACTGGGTTATCTCTCGTCAACGTGCTTGGGGTGTTCCACTTCCTATCTTCTACGCTGAGGATGGTACAGCAATCATGACTGCTGAAACTATTGAACACGTGGCTCAACTCTTTGAGGAACATGGTTCAAGCATTTGGTGGGAACGTGATGCTAAGGACCTCTTGCCAGAAGGATTTACTCATCTAGGTTCACCAAATGGTGAGTTCAAGAAAGAAACAGATATCATGGACGTTTGGTTTGACTCAGGTTCATCATGGAATGGGGTTGTAGTAAACCGTCCAGAGTTGACTTACCCAGCAGACCTTTACCTAGAAGGTTCTGACCAATACCGTGGTTGGTTCAACTCATCACTCATCACATCTGTTGCCAACCATGGTGTAGCACCTTACAAGCAAATTCTGTCACAAGGTTTTGCCCTTGATGGTAAAGGTGAGAAGATGTCTAAATCTCTTGGAAATACCATTGCTCCAAGCGATGTTGAAAAACAATTTGGTGCAGAAATCTTGCGTCTTTGGGTAACAAGTGTGGATTCAAGCAACGACGTGCGTATCTCTATGGATATCTTGAGCCAAGTCTCTGAAACTTACCGTAAGATTCGTAACACTCTTCGTTTCTTGATTGCTAATACATCTGATTTTAACCCAGCTGAGGATGCAGTAGCTTACGAAGAACTTCGTTCAGTTGATAAGTATATGACGATTCGCTTTAATCAGCTTGTTAAGACCATTCGTGATGCCTATGCAGACTTTGAATTCTTGACAATCTACAAGGCCTTGGTGAACTTTATCAACGTTGACTTGTCAGCCTTCTACCTTGATTTTGCCAAAGATGTTGTCTACATTGAAGGTGCCAAATCATTGGAACGCCGTCAAATGCAGACTGTCTTCTATGACATTCTTGTGAAAATCACCAAACTCTTGACACCAATCCTTCCTCACACTGCGGAAGAAATTTGGTCATATCTTGAGTTTGAAGCTGAGGACTTTGTTCAATTGTCAGAACTACCAGAAGCGGAGACATTTGCTAATCAAGAAGAAATCTTGGATACATGGGCATCCTTCATGGACTTCCGCGGACAAGCTCAAAAAGCCTTGGAAGAAGCTCGTAATGCCAAAGTTATCGGTAAATCGCTTGAAGCACACTTGACAGTTTATCCAAACGAAGTGGTGAAAACTCTACTTGAAGCAGTAAACAGCAATGTGGCTCAACTTTTGATCGTGTCTGAATTGACCATCG
>CAUQGR010000024.1:0-24032 GCA_963517545.1 uncultured Streptococcus sp.
AATGCTAATCTTCGTCGTTTTACTCCTTGACTAGCAAACTTACCGCCTCAACATGGTCTGTCTTGGGAAACGGTGCTCAACAAACGTCAAGCTTTCCGAGAAGCATTTTATGGCTATCAAATTCAAGCGGTCGCAGAAATGACCGATACTGAATTGGAAGACTTGCTGGATAATCCAGCCATCATCCGAAATAGAGCCAAGATTTTTGCTACACGCGCTAACGCCCAAGCCTTTCTACGACTACAGGAAGACCATGGCTCTTTTGATGCCTATCTTTGGTCTTTTGTTGAGGGGAAAACGATTGTTAACGATGTTCCCGATTACCGCCAAGCCCCAGCTAAAACACCTTTGTCTGAGAAATTAGCCAAAGATCTCAAAAAACGAGGCTTCAAGTTCACAGGACCAGTCGCTGTCTTGTCTTTTCTACAGGCTGCAGGGCTAGTTGATGACCACGAGAATGATTGTGAATGGAAAAGCAGGAATTAGTGTGTACAGGTAACTAGCATATCTGAGAATATAGAAAAAAGCTGAGAAATTTTTCCCAGCTTTTTATATATACTATTAGATTTGTTAGAGTGAAGTCAAAAAAGTGATTCCACCTAAAATAACACCAGCTGAATTTGGAATGATTAGTATCCAATCCTTCTTAGGTTCCTTTGTCCATCCATAAATAACCCAGATTAAGCAAGATATAGCAGCTGATAAAGGTT
Source organism: uncultured Streptococcus sp. (assembly GCA_963517545.1). Lineage (GTDB taxonomy): Bacteria > Bacillota > Bacilli > Lactobacillales > Streptococcaceae > Streptococcus. Next base: position 711 of record CAUQGR010000024.1, read on the forward strand.
GAAATGGTTGAGCTTTATTTCCCTGTAAATTAGCGATAATTTGAGGTATGTAGGCAATAAATACTATAATTCCAATAAAGGCACCAATAGAACCTACGATTCGATTAATTTTTTGTTTTGTCATATACACCTCCTTCAAAAGGATATCATAGAAATTAGCGAAATGCAATAAATTCAGATACAAATTGTAACGAAAACGAATACAAAAGCACAAAAATAGAGAAACTATTTATTTTTTGTTATAGTCAAAGCGAATGACTTGCTCCTGTGCATCTACATGGGCATGGACGCCAAAGGGGACAATTGCTCTTGGAGTTGCGTGGCCAACATTTAGATTATAGAGAATCGGGATATTGCTGTCAATAATATCCAATAGTGCCTCTTTATAGTCGTCATAGAAAGTTTCATCCATAGGTTTTCCGACCAAGAGTCCACTGATGACCTCGAATATACCAGTGTCCTTTAAAGTCCGCAACATCTTTTTGAAGTATTCCGGCTCAGGCTTTTCTTCGCTTGTTTCTAGCAAGAGGATTTTTCCTTCCCAGTCTGACAAGTCAGGGAAAAGTTTGTATTTTTGGCATAGCTCCGTGCTATCTGCGTATCGAGAGTTGTCAAAGATATCGTAGAGGGATTCGAGGCAACCACCGAGGATTTTCCCCTCGAACTGGGCATTTCCTTGCAACAACTCAAAACCGATATTTGCATGACTGACACGAGGTGTCCCCAGAGCCTTGGGACTGAAGTCAGTTCGTTCCTCATACCAAACGTCACTAGGGCGGATTTCTGAGATTCTTCCCGTCTCAATCAATTCTTTAAAGTAGTGAAGGCTATAGGCTAGCATTTCTTTGTCTAATTCACAAATGTCTGCTAAGAAGGATTGACCATAAAAAGTCTTGATTCCTAGTTTATGCAACATGAGATGGTTCATGGTTGTATCCGAGAAGCCAAGAAAAATTTTTTGTTTGATAACTTTTTGTAGTTGGTCATTTTCAAAAAGAAAAGGTAGTAAGTGATAGGTATCGTCTCCACCGATGGCACATAGAATCATGTCGATGCTATCATCAGAAAAGGCATGAATCAAATCCTCTGCACGAGCTTCAGGATGGTCCTTGATAAAGTCTAATCCTTTTAGCGAATGGGGCAAAAAGATAGGATTGAGTCCCAAATCCTTGAGACGTTGGACACCCAAGTCCACTTCGTGTTTGACAAAGTCCTCTCCGATAATGCCACTAGATAAACTAACAATACCAATAGTAGAAACCATATCTTATCCTCCTAGAAATAGATTGAGCCTATTTTATCACAAAAGATTAGATAGAGCTATGTGGGATGTCAGAAGAATGCTTTAAAATCAAAAAAAGTAAGTAAAAAAGCAACCGCACCTGCAGTTGCTTTTATCATTAGTCTTAATAGCGTGTTGGTCCTGCACTTGCGCTGCGGATGTTCAAGCGTTTCTTGAGATAGAAGCGAAGGGCTAGGAGGGCTGCTCCGATAATAGCTAGTGGCAATGGAGCAAGTACTGGGTTAAGGCTAGCTGGTAGGAAGCTTGTTGCAAAGAAGACAAGCAACCAAAGGAACATAGAAGCTAGGATAACCAGTACAGATTTCCAGAAAGGTGGACGTTGACTGCGGTCCATATCTGGTCCATAGTATTGGTAAACAAAGTAGTACATCAAGTAGAAGGCAAATCCACCAACCAGTCCAACTAATAGGAGAGTGACAAATCCATAGCCGAAAGCTTGATCTGCCGCAAAGAAAGTTGTGAGGGCGCTGACGAGGGCAAAGAGGCTAGTGATGAAAAGGGCTGAGTCCATAATCATCAGTTTTGGATCATCATTTTCTTTTGGATGCTCTTTTTCATATTGTTCCTTGACAGTGAAACTATGAGCCCAATGAGTTGGTGCGCCATAGAGGGAACGAGCAGTCGTACCCTTGGCTTGCTCTTCAAGGATTTGGGGAATAACTTCCTCAAAAATAGCCTTGATTTCAGCATCTGTTTTTCCATCTTTGATGAATTGTTGGGTAGCGATGTGGACAAACTCTTGGTTTTTCTTTGTTAATTTTTGTAGATCAATCTGAGACATAGGAACTCCTCTTAGAACCATTTTTTATGGATGAGATAGAGAGTGAGCGAGACACTCATAGCAAAGGCGATAAAGACGATTAACCAGAAGGCATTTGGCTCACCGTTTAGGGGGATTTCATTATCCTTAAAGTTCATCCCGTAGGCAGAAAAGACCATGGTTGGGATGGACATGACGATGGTCACAAGGGCCAAGGTTTTCATGATGTTGTTCTGGTTGTTAGAAATGATAGAGGCGAAGGTCTCTGTCATAGAATGCAAGACGTTTCCATAAATGTCTGCCATCTCGATGGCCTGTTGGGTTTCAATCAGGGTATCTTCAAGCAGGTCTTCGTCCTCAAGGTATTTCTTGATATTGCTGGTTGAGCTGGTCAATTTCTTAATCACACGCTCATTTGTTTTGAGGGAAGCCTTGAAATAGACGATGGTTTTTTCCAATTCCATGAGCTCAATCAATTCTTCATTACGAGTTGATTGATGCAGTTGACTTTCGATTTGTTCACTCTTACGGTCAATCGAACGAAGGGCTGTTAGGTAAAGCTCTGCATTGCGATAGAGAATTTGGAAGATAAAACGCGAGCGCATGAAGGTGTAGAAATTACGCAATCGACGGTTGATAAAGACATCAAGGACTGGTAATGGTTCCAAACACGTAGTGATAATGGTTTCCTCGGTGATGATAATACCAAGCGGGATGGTGACGTAGTAGGTGCGGTTATTTCTTTCCTCTGTGACTGGCACGTCAACGATAATCAGGGTGTACTCGTCTTCAATGGTAATACGAGACATTTCTTCCGCATCGAGCGGTGCTCGAAGGTCGGCAATATCAATATCGAAGGCGTTAGCGATTTCGAGTGATTCATTTTGAGTCGGATTGACGAGATTGATCCAAGTACCCGGTTCAAGCGTATCGATCTCTTTAAATTCAGTTGTTGTAGAGAGAAAAACTTGTTTCATATCCCTTATCCTTTCTCATTTTTCAGATTTTTTCACACCGTACTATTATACTACAAATTCGGCCTTTTGGGTAATAGAATCTCACTTTTTTTGGTATAATGGTAAGCAATAATGGACTAGAAAGAACAAAGATGCAAGATAAAATTGTCATTCATGGGGCGCGTGCCCATAATTTAAAAAATATTGATGTGGAGATTCCACGAGACAAGTTGGTTGTAGTGACTGGTTTGTCAGGCTCAGGAAAATCCAGTCTGGCCTTTGATACCCTCTATGCGGAGGGTCAACGTCGCTATGTGGAGAGTTTGTCAGCCTACGCTCGTCAATTCTTGGGGAATATGGAGAAGCCTGATGTAGATGCTATTGATGGTCTCAGCCCAGCTATTTCCATCGACCAAAAAACGACTAGCAAAAACCCTCGTTCAACCGTGGGGACCACGACTGAAATCAATGACTATCTGCGTCTCCTCTACGCGCGTGTGGGGACGCCTTACTGTATAAACGGGCATGGGGCTATCAAGGCTTCCTCTGTGGAGCAAATCGTGGATAAGGTTTTAGAATTGCCAGAGCGCCAGCGTCTGCAAATCTTAGCTCCAGTTATTCGTAAGAAAAAAGGCCAACATAAGAGTGTTATCGAGAAAGTTCAGAAAGACGGCTATGTTCGTGTCCGTGTGGATGGGGAAGTCTATGATGTGACCGAAGTGCCAGAGTTGTCTAAGAGCAAGCAACACAATATCGATGTTGTTGTTGACCGTATTGTTATCAAGGAGGGTATCCGTAGTCGTCTCTTTGATTCCATTGAGGCTGCCCTTCGTATTGCAGAAGGTTATGTCATTATCGACACTATGGATGGCTCGGAGTTGCTCTTCTCTGAGCATTATGCCTGTCCAGTTTGTGGCTTTACTGTTCCAGAGTTAGAGCCACGTCTCTTCTCCTTCAATGCTCCTTTTGGTTCTTGTAGTGAGTGTGACGGCTTGGGCATCAAGCTGGAGGTGGATACTGATTTGGTAGTACCAGATGCCAGCAAAACCTTACGTGAGGGAGCCCTAGCACCTTGGAATCCTATCTCATCCAACTACTATCCAAACATGCTAGAGCAGGCCATGACGGCCTTTGGAGTGGATATGGATAAGCCTTTTGAGGACTTGTCAGAAGAAGATAAGAACTTGATTCTCTATGGATCAGATGGTAAGGAATTCCATTTCCACTATGAGAATGAATTTGGTGGTGTGCGTGATATCGACATTCCGTTTGAAGGAGTTGTCAATAATATCAAGCGTCGCTACCATGAAACTAATAGTGACTACACACGCACTCAGATGCGCCTCTACATGAATGAGCTGACCTGCGGAACCTGTCACGGCTATCGTCTCAATGACCAGGCCTTGTCTGTCCGTGTTGGTGGTGAGCAAGGACCACATATCGGAGAAATTTCAGACCTGTCTATCGCAGACCACTTGGAATTAGTCAGTCAGTTGACTCTTTCTGAAAATGAAGCCATCATTGCTCGCCCTATTCTCAAGGAAATCAAGGACCGTTTAACTTTCCTCAATAACGTGGGTCTTAACTATCTAACCCTGTCACGTTCGGCAGGAACCCTTTCAGGTGGGGAAAGTCAGCGTATTCGCTTGGCAACCCAGATTGGTTCTAACCTATCAGGTGTCCTTTATATTCTAGACGAGCCGTCAATCGGGCTTCACCAGAGGGACAATGATCGTTTGATTGCCAGTCTGAAAAAGATGCGTGATTTGGGCAATACTCTCATAGTAGTGGAACATGACGAAGATACCATGCGTGAGGCTGATTATCTGATTGACGTTGGTCCCGGTGCCGGTGTTTTTGGTGGGGAAATTGTTGCGGCAGGTACGCCTAAACAGGTGGCTCGCAACAGTAAGTCTATCACAGGCCAGTACTTGTCAGGCAAACGTGCCATTCCAGTACCAGACGAGCGCCGTGTAGGAAATGGTCGTTTTATCGAGGTGACAGGAGCGCGTGAGAACAATTTGCAAAATGTTGCTGCTCGCTTCCCATTAGGAAAATTCATCGCGGTGACAGGGGTATCGGGTTCAGGGAAATCGACCCTCATCAACAGCATCCTCAAAAAAGCCATTGCTCAAAAACTCAACCGCAATTCAGACAAACCTGGTAAGTTTAAAACGATTACAGGGATTGAGCATGTAGACCGCTTGATTGATATTGATCAGAGCCCTATCGGACGAACGCCGAGGTCCAACCCAGCTACCTATACAGGAGTTTTTGACGATATACGTGACCTTTTTGCCCAGACAAATGAGGCTAAGATTCGTGGTTACAAAAAGGGACGTTTCAGTTTCAATGTTAAGGGAGGTCGCTGTGAAGCCTGCTCAGGTGACGGGATCATCAAGATTGAGATGCACTTCTTGCCAGATGTTTATGTGGCTTGTGAAGTCTGCCACGGAACCCGCTACAACAGTGAGACCCTAGAAGTTCATTACAAGGAAAAAAATATCTCGCAGGTCTTGGACATGACTGTTAACGATGCGGTAGAGTTCTTCCAACACATTCCTAAAATTCAACGTAAACTTCAGACCATCAAGGATGTGGGACTGGGATATGTAACGCTAGGGCAACCAGCTACCACCCTTTCTGGGGGAGAGGCTCAGCGTATGAAACTGGCTAGTGAACTCCACAAACGCTCGACAGGTAAGTCATTCTATATTTTAGATGAGCCAACGACAGGACTTCATACCGAGGATATCGCTCGTTTGCTTAAAGTCTTAGCTCGCTTTGTAGACGATGGCAATACAGTCCTCGTCATTGAACACAATTTAGACGTTATCAAGACAGCAGACCATATTATCGACTTGGGACCTGAGGGCGGTGTCGGTGGTGGAACCATCATCGCAACAGGAACTCCAGAAGAAGTAGCGGCCAATGAAGCCAGCTACACAGGACAGTATTTGAAAGGAAAGTTACATCATGAATAAACGTGTACAAGCATTTCTAGCTAAAATGCAAGAAAAAGAACTAGATGGTATCATCATCAATAACCTTAAAAACGTCTATTACCTGACTGGTTTTTGGGGTTCAAACGGAACAGTCTTCATCAGCCGTGACCGCCAGGTCTTGGTGACAGACTCTCGCTATATCATCGCAGCCAAGCAAGAAACCAGTGGTTTTGAGATTGTGGCTGATCGCGATGAATTGGCTGTCATTGCAGGCATTGTCAAGGATATGGGCTTGTCTCGAATCGGTTTTGAGGACGAGATTTCGGTCTCTTATTATCACCGTATGCAGGCAGCTTTTGAAGGAATTGACTTGCTTCCACAAACTCAGTTTGTTGAATGTCTTCGAATGATTAAGGATGAAGCGGAGATTGCAGCTATTCGCAAGGCTTGTTCTATCTCAGACCAAGCTTTCCGCGACGCGCTTGACTTTATTAAGCCAGGAAAGACTGAAATTGAGATTGCCAACTTCCTTGACTTCCGTATGCGTGAGTTGGGAGCTTCAGGCCTATCATTTGATACTATTTTAGCAAGTGGCATCAACTCTTCCAAACCTCATGCCCATCCTATGCATAAACCAGTACAACTAGGAGAGGCTATCACCATGGACTTTGGATGCCTCTACGACCACTATGTCAGTGATATGACACGGACTATCTATCTGGGGCATGTCAGCGACGAGCAAGCAGAGATTTACAATACGGTTTTGAAAGCCAACCAAGCCTTGATTGATCAGGCTAAGGCTGGCTTAGGTTTCCGTGACTTTGACAAAATTCCTCGTGATATTATCATCGAGGCAGGCTATGGCGACTACTTTACCCACGGTATCGGACACGGTATTGGACTGGATATCCATGAGGAACCATACTTTAGCCAGACTTCTACAGAAACTATTAAGGCAGGTATGGCCTTGACCGATGAACCAGGTATCTATATCGAAGGCAAATATGGCGTTCGTATCGAGGATGATATCCTGATTACAGAGACAGGTTGTGAATTATTGACCCTTGCTCCAAAAGAGTTGATAGTTATTTAAGAGTCAAACAACTCAAATGATTGACTTTTAAATTTTAAAGGTTTATACTGAAAGACGAAAACGGTAGGTGAGGCTACCATAGGGATACGGATGACTACCGCAAAGCAGTGGAGACACTACTCGTTGGTCAACAGTCCTGGTCGCGAAGGCCAAGACTAAGCTCATTACATTGCCCTATGGAGTTAAAGCTTGAACGAAAAACAGATAATTAGTTTTTTAATCCTGCCATTTTATGGTGGGATTTTCTACTGTTTAAATCAAAGAAAGGAGACAGACGATGCAAATTGACGACCATCCGGAACCGCACATACACAGCCAATCGCTGATTTGTGTCGTTCTGCCCTTATAAAGTGATTGGTCTCTGTGTATGAAACACATCATTCATACAGATAGGAGAAACCAATGAAAACTACAAAAGAAAGATTAGCAACAGCTATTCATACATCTTTAAACGAAACTCTATCTTTTTATAAGACAAGTCTAACAGGCTTGACTGAGGAGCAGGTGGAGAAAAATCGTGACCTATATGGCGAAAATACCATCACAAAGGGTCAAGAAGACAGTATCCTCAAAAAGATTTACGAATCCATTATCAATCCTTTTACAATCATCTTGCTGGTCATCGCCGTGATTTCCTTGGTGACCAATGTCTGGTTGGCAAAACCAGGTCAAGAAGATCCGACAACTTCCATTATCATCGTTGTCCTAGTCCTCATTTCTGGTGGCATACGCTTTGTCCAAGAACTCCGTAGTGATAAGGCTGCGACCAATCTATCAAAAATGATTGTCAACACAGCGACTGTCATTCGTCAAGGAGAAATCCAAGAAGTACCTATCGATGATTTGGTAGTGGGTGACGTGGTTAAATTAAGCGCTGGAGACATGATTCCAGCAGATCTTCTTTTATTTGAGTCGCGCGATTTCTTTGTACAACAGTCTGGCTTGACAGGTGAAAGTGAATCGGTTGAAAAATTGGCCTTGACCAAGGCAACAGTTCAACAATCTGATAGTCTGCTAGAAGCAGAAGCGCTCGCCTTTATGGGAACCAATGTCTTGTCTGGTAGTGCCAAGGCCGTGGTTTTAGCAGTTGGTGATGATACCATGATGGGGGCCATTGAGCAGACTTTGAACACCTATGATGAGCCTACTTCGTTTGAACGGGAGATGAATAGTATTTCGTGGCTCTTGATTCGTTTGATGCTGGTCATGGTGCCCATCGTTTTCTTGTCCAATGGTTTAACAGATGGTGACTGGCTGGAAGCTGGCGTATTTGCTTTGAGTGTTGGTGTTGGATTGACACCTGAGATGCTTCCTATGATTATCACAGCCAGTCTAGCAAAAGGCTCCATCATTATGGCCAAGGAAAAAGTGGTTATCAAGAAACTCAATGCCATACAGGACTTAGGGGCGATTGATATTTTGTGTACAGATAAGACAGGAACTCTAACCCAAGACGAAATTGTCCTTGAATATCCCTTGGACATCCATGGACGCTTGGATTTGACCGTCTTGAGACGAGCTTATCTCAATTCTTATTTTCAAACGGGCTTGAAAAATTTGATGGACAGAGCCATCATCAAACGGACTGAAAAGGAAGCCAAAGAACACACCCTCTTACAAAATCTGGCTCAAACTTTTCAAAAAATAGATGAGCTTCCCTTTGATTTTGAACGTAGACGGATGAGTGTTATCGTTAAGGATGAACACGAAGTTGTTAGTTTGGTAACCAAGGGTGCCCTAGAGGAAATGTTGACGATTTCCAGTTATGCGGAATACCAAGGAGTGATTACTCCTTTGACAGATGTTATTAGAGAAGAAATTTTAGCAGAAGTCAGACAACTAAATCAACAAGGTTTGCGTGTCTTGGGAGTGGCCTATAAGTCAGGTTTGAGGGAAGATCATGCCTATACAGTTGATGATGAAGGGGATATGATTCTAACTGGTTATTTAGCCTTCCTAGATCCTCCTAAACCATCTGCAGCACCAGCAATTAAGGCTCTGTTAGAGCATGGGGTTCAAACAAAGATTTTGACGGGAGACAACGAAAAAGTTACCCAAGCAGTCTGTGAAAAGGTTGGTTTGGATATCAATCAGATGCTGTTAGGATCTGAAATTGATCAGATGAGTGATCAAGAATTGGCTCAAGCCGTGGAGGAGGTAACAGTCTTTGCCAAACTTTCTCCTGACCAAAAAGCACGAATCATTTTACAATTTAAGGCTAATGGTCATGCTGTAGGCTATATGGGAGATGGGATCAATGATGCTCCTTCTATGAAAGTTGCAGATGTGGGGATTTCTGTTGATACAGCAGTAGATATTGCCAAAGAAACAGCTGATGTTATCCTACTTGATAAGGATCTCATGGTGCTTGAAAAAGGACTTGTTGAAGGGCGTAAGGTCTATGCCAATATGACCAAATATATCAAAATGACAGTGAGTTCTAATTTTGGAAATATCTTATCCCTATTGGTCTCTGGAATCTTTTTGCCATTTTTACCAATGGCACCAGTCCATTTGATTATCCTAAATCTAGTCTATGATTTGTCCTGTATTGCCTTGCCTTTTGACAAGGTGGATAAAGATTTTTTGAGAAATCCGCATACATGGGAAGCTAAGTCCATCACACGTTTCATGGTTTGGATGGGACCTATCTCTTCTGCCTTTGATATTTTGACCTTTATTTTGCTTTATTTTATCATTGTACCCATGACAACAGGTCAAGCCTATGTCCATGGAGCGGAGTCTGCCGTAGGATTTATTGTCTTGTTTCAGACAGGTTGGTTTATCGAGTCCATGTGGTCACAGACCATGGTTATTCATATGCTGCGTTCAGCTAAAATTCCCTTTTTACAAAGTCGTCCAGCTTGGCTAGTCCTTGTGACAACCTTATTGGCTGCAGCCTTTGTGACCTTCCTTCCCTACAGTCCACTCGCAATCCTACTTCATCTAACTCCTTTAAAACCGATTTATTTCATCTTTTTACTTTTCATCATTATTTTGTATATGATTAGTGTGACAATTGTGAAAAAAATCTATATCAAGAAATATCAAGAATGGCTGTGAATTTCATTTTGTCAAGAAAAAAGTACGAAAATGACGAAAAAAGTCAAAAAAATTTAAAAATAGGTCGCAAGTCGGATGTTTTTTATGGTATAATAGACTAAACTGATAGTAACATGTAGCGAAAGGGGTAGGTACATGATTAAAATTTATACAGTCTCAAGTTGTACTAGCTGTAAAAAAGCAAAAACCTGGCTCAATGCCCACCAGTTAAGTTATAAAGAACAAAACCTTGGTAAAGAAGGAATTACGCGAGAAGAATTACTGGATATTCTGACAAAAACAGATAACGGAATAGCCAGCATCGTTTCGTCTAAAAATCGCTATGCCAAAGCCCTTGGAGTGGATATTGAAGATTTGAGTGTCAATGAAGTCCTCAATCTGATTATGGAAACACCGAGAATTTTAAAGAGCCCAATCCTTGTAGATGAAAAACGCCTACAAGTTGGCTATAAGGAAGACGATATTCGTGCCTTCCTACCACGCTCTGTCCGTAATGTAGAAAATGCAGAAGCACGTTTGCGTGCAGCTCTATAAACATCAAGGCTGGGAGCAATTCCCAGTCTTATTCTATTTTAATTTCAAAAAGAAAGAAGAAAGAAATGAAAAAAATAGTTCTTGTTAGTCTAGCTTTCCTTTTTGTCCTGGTTGGTTGTGGACAGAAAAAAGAAACTGGACCAGCTACAAAAACAGAAAAGGATACGCTTCAGTCGGCATTGCCAGTTATTGAAAATGCCGAGAAGAATACAGTTGTGACCAAGACTTTGGTTTTGCCGAAATCAGATGATGGTAGCCAGCAAACCCAAACCATTACTTATAAAGACAAGACTTTTTTGAACCTAACCATTCAACAAAAGCGTCCAGTCTCAGATGAGTTGAAGACCTATATTGACCAACATGGTGTGGAAGAAACTCAAAAAGCTCTTCTCGAGGCGGAGGAGAAGGATGAGTCCATCATAGAAGCTCGTAAATTGGCAGGATTTAAGCTTGAAACTAAACTATTGAGTGCAACAGAACTTCAAACAACGACTAGTTTTGATTTTCAAGTTTTGGATGTCAAGAAGGCTTCTCAGTTAGAATATTTGAAGAACATTGGTTTAGAAAATCTCTTGAAGAATGAACCAAGCAAATATATTTCAGACCGATTGGCAAATGGTGCGACAGAACAATAGAAAATCCAAATAAATAGACTGCCTGAATTGTAGAACGTAAGGAATTATGCTATAATGGTACTATTCTAAGGAAAGAGGGTGTTAGAATGGGATTTACTGAAGAAACAGTACGTTTTAAATTGGACGATTCCAATAAAAAAGAAATTAGCGAAACTTTGACTGATGTCTATGCTTCGTTGAACGATAAGGGCTACAACCCAATTAACCAAATCGTAGGTTACGTATTGAGTGGAGACCCTGCCTACGTTCCTCGTTATAATAATGCACGAAATCAAATCCGTAAGTATGAGCGTGATGAAATCGTTGAGGAATTGGTCCGCTACTACCTTAAAGGACAAGGAGTCGATCTATAACCTATGAGAATTATGGGATTGGACGTCGGTTCAAAAACGGTAGGGGTGGCTATTAGCGATCCGCTCGGTTTTACAGCTCAAGGGCTTGAAATCATCCAAATCAATGAGGAGCAAGGCCAATTTGGTTTTGACCGCGTTAAAGAGTTGGTTGATACTTACAAGGTGGAACGATTTGTAGTGGGCTTGCCTAAAAACATGAACAATACAAGCGGACCGCGCGTGGAAGCTAGTCAAGCTTATGGGACAAAGTTAGAAGAGCTTTTTGGTTTACCAGTAGACTATCAAGATGAACGCTTGACAACAGTGGCTGCAGAGCGCATGTTGATTGAACAAGCAGATATCAGTCGCAATAAGCGTAAGAAAGTCATTGATAAGTTAGCAGCTCAGCTGATTTTACAAAATTATTTAGATAGAAAATTTTAATATAAAGGAGAGGCTATGTCACACGATCATAACCACGACCACGAAGAACGTGAATTAATTACACTAGTAGATGAACAAGGAAATGAAACCTTGTTTGAAATCCTTTTGACCATTGACGGAAAAGAAGAATTTGGTAAAAACTATGTTCTTCTAGTACCAGTTAACGCAGAAGAAGACGAAGACGGACAAGTTGAAATCCAAGCTTACTCATTCATCGAAAACGAAGATGGAACAGAAGGCGAATTGCAACCAATCCCAGAAGACTCAGAAGACGAATGGAACATGATTGAAGAAGTCTTCAACAGCTTTATGGAGGAGTGATACAGTCTGGGAGACTGTATCACCCCAACTCCTAGCAATTGGAAGAGTTGGAACGTCCAGTGGACGTGTTTAGCCCTGCGCTAGAAAATAGAAACGCAGGCATATCCAGTGGATGTTTTTAGCCCAGCTCTTTGAAATAAAAAAGAACTGGTAAGTCCGGGGGACGTTTTTAGCCCTGCGCTAGAAATTAGAAACGCAGGCACATTCAGTGGATGTTTTACCCCACGTTAACTTCATAGTAGCTAGTTATTAGCTAACCAGGTGAGAGGTCGGGACGAAAATCCTGGCCTCGTTTTTGTTAGTTATGAGACTTTATTGAGGCAGTTGATTGAATCTGTAATTAAGGAGATGTATATGTTTGAAGTAGAAGAATGGCTCCATAGTCGGATTGGTTTGAATTTTCGATCAGGTTTGGGCCGAATGCAACAAGCGGTGGATTTGTTAGGAAATCCCGAAAAGTTTTACCCTATTATCCACGTCACTGGGACTAATGGGAAAGGATCTACCATTGCTTTTATGAGGGAGTTATTTATGGGGCATGGCAAAAAAGTTGCGTCCTTTACCTCCCCTCATATCATCTCTATCAATGACCGAATCTGCATTAATGGACAACCTATAGCAGACACAGACTTTATCCGTTTAGCTGAGCAGGTCAAGGAGATGGAAAAAACACTTCTGCAAACCCATGACCAGTTGTCCTTTTTTGAATTGCTGACCTTGATTGCTTTTCTCTATTTTAGGGAGCAAGAGGTGGATTTGCTTTTATTAGAAGTGGGAATTGGTGGTTTGCTTGACACGACCAATGTGGTAACTGGAGAGATTGCTGTCATCACCCCCATCGGACTTGACCATCAGGAGACTCTGGGTGACAGTATAGCAGAAATTGCAGAGCAGAAAGCTGGTATTTTTAAGGCTGGTAAAAAGGCAGTGATTGCTAAGTTGCCTTCAGAAGCTATGCTTGTTTGTCAGAAAAAAGCAGACTCTTTAGCTGTTGACCTTTATCAGGCAGGCCAAGATTTTTCAATGCTGAATGGGGATTTTTCCAGCTCTTTGGCTAACCTTTCACAGTTGAAAATAGGTTTAGAAGGAGCTTATCAGCAGGAAAATGCGGCCTTAGCGCTACAAACGTTTCTTCTCTTTATGAGGGAAGGAAAGGAAGTTGTTGATGAACAGGCTGTAAGAAAGGCCTTGAAACAGACCCATTGGGCTGGTCGCTTGGAGCGTATTCGTCCGCAGATTTACTTGGACGGTGCCCATAACCTCCCTGCCTTGACTCGCTTGGTTGAATTTATCAAAGAAAAAGAGCGGGAAGGTTATCGTCCTCAAATCCTTTTTGGAGCCTTGAAACGTAAGGATTATCAAGGGATGTTGGGTTATCTGACTGAAAATTTGCCTCAGGTGGAACTCAAGGTAACTGGCTTTGATTATCAGGGTTCTTTAGATGAGACAGATGTAACAGGTTACCATGTAATTCCTTCTTATCGCGAATTTATCAGCAGTTTCGAAGAAAGAGCAGATGCCCAGGATTTGTTGTTCGTTACAGGGTCTCTCTATTTTATCTCAGAAGTACGGGGCTACTTGCTGGCCCATGAGCAGATGAATTGACCTCCTTTTTTGAACTTGTTATACTAGGGAAACTACTAGTTAGAAGGAAAAACTTCTGTAAATTGGTAGCAGAAAGGAAATTCATCATGAAATTAAAAAGATTCACACTTTCTCTTGCTTCTCTAGCAAGTCTTAGTCTCCTAGTAGCTTGTTCACAGAGAGCTCAACAACCAGTAGCTCAAGCGCAAACACAACAAACTCAGTAATCACAACCTGCTGCTTCATCGTCTACAGAAAATAGCAACCAGGCAGCGACAAGTTCTTCACAAAATGCGCCTGAGGCTCAATCAACCAATATTGATGGAACTTATACTGGTCAGGACGAAGGAGACCGTATCACTTTAGTGGTAACTGGAACAACTGGTACATGGATACAGGTAGAAACTGACGGGGAACAAGAAATCAAGCAGGTTAGCTTCGATGCAGCAAATCAACGCATGATTATTGGTGATGATGTCAAAATTTACACTGTAAACGGTAATCAAATCATCGTAGATGATATGGATAGAGACCCATCGGACCAAATCGTTTTAACTAAATAAGACTATGCAAGTAGGAAGGGCTGGATTTTTCAGCCTTTTTACTTTTACCTAGAAAATAATCATAAATACTTGCCTTCTATCGAATACCTGGGTTATACTAGTATCAATTACTTGTTTTTAGCATTCAAAATATCAAGGAGGGGATATGAAATATAGAAAATTTCAATTATTGATGTCCAAGTATGGCTTTAGTCTTTCGATTATGCTACTTGAACTTTGTCTGGTTTTTGGTCTCTTTCTTTATTTAGGACGCATGGCTCCCATTTTATGGATTACTGTCCTCATTCTACTGAGTATCATCACAATCATTTCGATAGTCAACCGTAATACGACTCCTGAGAATAAGGTAACCTGGTTGTTAGTAGCCTTTGTGCCAGTATTTGGCCCCTTGCTCTATCTGATGTTTGGTGAGAGGCGATTGTCCAAAAAAGAAATCAAACAACTGAAGAAGCTAGGCTCCATGCATTTCCAAGAAGCAAATAGCCAGCTACTAAAAGAGGAATTAAAAGAAAGTGACAAGGCGGCATATGGTGTCATCAAGTCCTTATTGAGTATGGATACCAATGCTGATGTCTATGATCAAACTGCCTCTACATTTTTTTCTAACGGAGAAGCTATGTGGAAAAAGATGGTAGAAGATCTCAAAAAGGCTGAGAAATTTATCTTCTTGGAATATTACATTATAGAAGAAGGTTTGATGTGGAATCGTATTCTAGAAATCTTGAAGCAAAAGGTCGCTCAAGGCATTGAAGTTAAACTGCTCTATGATGATATTGGCTGTATGGCTACTTTAACAGGAGATTATGCACATCGACTTCGTCAGCTGGGCATCGAGGCCCATAAATTCAATAAAGTTATTCCTCGTTTGACAGTGGCCTATAATAACAGAGATCATAGAAAAATATTGATTATTGATGGTCAGATAGCCTATACTGGTGGGGTCAATCTGGCAGATGAGTACATTAACCACGTCAAGAGATTTGGTTATTGGAAGGATAGTGGAATTCGCTTGGACGGACTAGCAGTAAAAGCCCTGACACGCTTGTTTTTAACCACTTGGTACATCAATCGAGGAGAGATTAGTGATTTTGATCAATATCATTTAGAAAATCATTCTATCCCAAGTGACGGTTTAACCATTCCATACGGGAGTGGACCCAAGCCAATTTTTCGAACGCAGGTAGGGAAAAAGGTTTATCAGAGTTTGATCAATCAAGCAACGGAATCGGTCTATATTACGACACCTTATTTGATCATAGACTATGATTTAACGGAGACAATCAAAAATGCAGCTATGAGAGGGGTCGATGTTCGAATTATCACCCCTTACATACCAGATAAGAAATTCATTCAGTTAGTCACAAGAGGGGCTTATCCAGACCTTCTTTCTGCTGGTGTTCGCATTTATGAGTACAGTCCAGGTTTTATTCATAGTAAGCAGATGTTGGTAGACGAAGATTTTGCGGTGGTGGGGACAATCAATCTCGACTACCGAAGCTTGGTACACCATTATGAAAATGCAGTCTTACTCTATAAAACTCCTTCTATAATGGAAATAGCCCGAGATTTTCAAAATATATTTGCAGATTCTCAGGAAGTTTATCCCCATTCTATCAAAACGAGCTGGTATCAAAAGCTTGTAAAAGAAATCGCCCAGTTATTCGCCCCAATCTTATAAGAAATCTAGGACTTAGGAAATGACCAAGTCCTCTTTTTCTTGCTTTTTACGAATAGAAAGATATAGGGAGGGGAATTCATGCTAACTAAGGAAGAAGTGAATGATATGATTGAGTTTAAACAGACACATTTACACCGCTTTCGGGAAATTGAAACCTTTGTGAAACTATGCAAAAAATCACTCAAACACCCATCGCAAGCTGACAATCCTAGGACTTTTTGATATACTAAGACAGATAAATTGAATAGGAGAAACGATATGAGTGTGTATGGTAGAGTAGAAGAAGTTCATCAGGAGAATCGTGAACCTCTAGAATACCAAATCGAACAAGAATCGCATCATCGTGAATCAAGTCGTCTTCCTTTGGTAAAAATTTTACTATGGAGTACGCTTGTAATGGGGATAACTCTAGGAGTACCGCTATTACTCGATTTAATGAGTGCACAAGAAGTGCAGGATTTTTATGCAGGTTGGGCGCTTCATCAGACAGGGAAGATTTACAGCGACTATTATGGAAGTCAAGGTTTGCTTTATTATTTGCTGACTTACGTGACTCAGGGCGGATTTTTCTTTGCCATCTTTGAGTGGTTAGCCTTGGTAGCAGGAGGATTTTTCCTCTTTAAATCGGCGGATACCTTGACAGAGCAAGGAGACCAAGCTGGACAAGTGGTGACTATTTTTTATATGCTAGTTGCAGGTCTTGCTTTTGGTGGAGGCTATGCGACTCTTTTAGCGCTTCCCTTCTTATTCGCAGCCTTTAGTTTAGTTGCGGCTTATCTAAGCAATCCAAGCCATGACAAGGGATTTGTACGGATTGGGCTGGCTTTGGCAGGCGGATTTTTCTTTGCTCCCTTGTCATCGCTCCTGTTTATTGCTGTAGTGAGTTTAGGCTTGTTGGTCTTTAACCTTGGGCATAGACGTTTTGCACATGGATTTTATCAGTTTCTTGCAGTGGCTTTAGGTTTTTCACTTGTCTTTTATCCAACTGCCTACTATAGTGTTGCAACAGGAAGTTTTGAGGATGCGATTAGTGGAATTTTGTATCCAATTAATTCTATTCGTTTGGCTTCTGTTTCGGCATTGTTAGAAAATGTTTTGTTTTATGGGTTGTTGGCTCTTGGCATGGGAGTTTTGGTTTTTGTCTTTTTAGGCCTCTTTCAATCTAAATCCTCTAAACTATATGTCATCTCAGTGCCTGCGAGTTTGTTCCTAATTTTAGGTTTGGTAGTGATTTTCTTTACACAGGATCCCCTACATGCATCCCGTTTGATGCTCATTTTCCCTGTCTTTCTTCTGCTTTTAGTGTCTAATATTAAGGGGCAACAGAGTGGTCGTAGCGTTAGAAGAAGACGCAGAGAAGAGCCTGTTAGTCTCTGGCATCGCTATACTAAGGGGAATCTTTACCTACCAATTTTAACCTTGTTATACCTTTTAGCTGTTCCTTTTTTGATGAAGTTTGTTCTTTATCCGGTACCTTATCAAGAACGTGATCGTCTTGCTGATTTGGTAAAAGAGGAGACAAGTACGGAAGATGCTATCTATGCATGGGATGATACTGCGACTCTTTATCGTAAGAGTGAGCGCTTGTCGCCATCGGCTATTTTGTCCCCGATGCACTATACAGCAACTGAGGAAAACCGGAATAAGCTACTCAATGACTTGAAAGAAAAACAACCTAAGGTGATTGTGGTAAACGATAAGGTGCCAGTCTGGTCTGAAGTGGAAACAATCTTGAAAGAAAATTACCAACCAGTAAAGACAGATTACTCGGAATTCAAAGTCTATAAAATCAAATAACTAAATCAATATCTTGTGTATTTTTAAAAAATTTAGGATTTTTAACACAAGATATTGATTTTTCTTTTTAGAGTGGTATAATACTTTTTAGAAAGAACATTTTAGAAAAGAGCATGAATATGATTGCACTAGAAGAAAAAATTACAACCCTACCAACCCTCTTCGTTGAAAAACGAGATGGGAGACGTGTTGTATTTGATGTGGACAAGATTGACAAGGCTCTCCACAAGGCGGCAGACAAGGTTATGGATGTGACACCCTTGGTTGAAAAGCGCCTCAATGCTCTGACTGAGCGAATTGTCACAGAAATTCATAGTCGCTTTCCAAAGGGAGTTAAGATTTATGAAATCCAAAATATCGTAGAACATGAACTCCTTGAAGCCAAAGAATATGCCCTGGCTGAAGAGTATATTACTTATCGGACACAGAGGGATTTTGAGCGCTCAAAAGCGACAGATATCAACTTTAGTATCCATAAGCTGCTCAACAAAGACCAGGCAGTTGTTAACGAAAATGCTAATAAAGACAGCGATGTCTTTAATACCCAGCGTGATTTGACAGCAGGGATTGTTGGGAAATCAATCGGACTGCAAATGCTTCCTAAGCACGTAGCCAATGCCCATCAAAAAGGGGATATCCACTATCACGATTTGGACTACAGTCCCTATACCCCTATGACCAACTGCTGTTTGATTGATTTTAAAGGAATGCTGGAAAATGGTTTTAAGATTGGAAATGCAGAGGTAGAAAGTCCCAAGTCTATTCAGACTGCAACAGCTCAGATTTCCCAAATTATCGCCAACGTTGCTTCTAGCCAGTATGGAGGCTGTTCAGCTGACCGTATCGATGAAGTTTTGGCGCCTTATGCAGAGAAGAATTACCAAAAACATCTCAAAGATGCAGAAGAGTGGGTTTTGCCTGAAAAACGGGAAGATTACGCTTGGAAGAAAACGCAAAAAGACATCTATGATGCCATGCAATCTCTTGAGTATGAAATCAACACCCTCTTCACTTCAAATGGTCAAACACCTTTTACTTCACTAGGTTTTGGTCTGGGAACCAATCGTTTTGAGCGAGAAATTCAAAAAGCTATCTTGACCATTCGCATTAAGGGTCTTGGTTCAGAACACCGCACAGCCATCTTCCCTAAACTCATCTTCACGCTTAAACGAGGCCTTAACTTGGAGGAAGGGACTCCCAACTACGACATCAAGCAGTTGGCCCTAGAGTGTGCAACCAAACGGATGTATCCGGATGTTTTGTCTTATGATAAGATTGTTGAGTTGACAGGTTCTTTCAAGGTTCCTATGGGCTGCCGTTCGTTCCTTCAAGGATGGAAGGATGAAAATGGTGTAGAAGTCAATTCAGGCCGCATGAATCTGGGTGTTGTGACGGTTAATCTGCCTCGTATCGCCCTCGAGTCTGAGGGTGATATGAACAAGTTCTGGGAAATCTTCAACGAGCGAATGAATATCGCTGAGGATGCTCTGGTTTACCGTGTCGAACGCACTAAAGAGGCGACACCAGCCAATGCTCCTATCCTCTATCAGTACGGCGCTTTTGGCCATCGTCTAGGTAAAGAAGAAAATGTTGACCAGCTCTTTAAGAATCGTCGTGCAACCGTTTCGCTGGGTTACATCGGTTTGTACGAGGTAGCGACAGTCTTCTTTGGAAATAGCTGGGAAAGTAATCCTGAAGCCAAGGAATTCACGCTGGATATCATTCGTGATATGAAACGCCGTGTGGAAGAATGGTCGGATCAATATGGCTACCATTTCTCAATTTATTCAACACCATCTGAAAGTCTGACAGATCGTTTCTGCCGACTAGATACAGAGAAATTTGGCTCTATTCCTGATATCACAGACAAGGAATACTACACAAATTCTTTCCACTACGATGTTCGTAAAAATCCAACCCCGTTTGAAAAATTGGACTTTGAGAAAGTCTATCCAGAAGCAGGTGCGTCAGGTGGTTTTATCCATTATTGTGAGTATCCAGTCCTTCAGCAAAATCCAAAGGCCTTGGAAGCTGTCTGGGATTATGCTTATGACCGTGTGGGCTATCTTGGGACCAATACTCCCATAGACCGTTGCTACAAGTGTGACTTTGAAGGGGATTTTGAACCAACTGAGAGAGGATTTGCTTGCCCTAACTGTGGCAATAGCGACCCTAAAACAGTAGACGTTGTTAAACGGACTTGTGGCTATCTAGGCAATCCTCAAGCGAGACCGATGGTCAATGGGCGTCACAAGGAAATAGCTGCGCGTGTCAAACACATGAATGGCTCAACGATTAAAATAGGTGGCCATCAAGTAACAAATTAGAAAGAAATGAAATGGGAAAATATCAATTAGACGATAAGGGGCGTGCACAAGTGACCCGTTATCACGAGAAACACTCTAAAGGTGGAGCTGGTAAGAAAGAACGTTTGCTCAACCTCAGAGAACAATTTTTAAACAAGAATAAGAAAAAATAAAAGTGAGAGTCAACTCTCGCTTTTCTCTTAGTGGGAGGTAAGGATGGAACTACGCAGACCAAGATTAGCAGATAAGACCGCTGTTATAGACATGATGGAGGAATTTGAAAAATATCAGTCGCCTCACGACGGTGATTTTTGGGATACAGAGAATTTTTCTTATGAAGACTGGTTAGAAACAAATATGCAAAAAGAGATGGGAATAAACTTGCCTGAAAATCGTGTTCCTTCTATTCAATTTGTATCATTTGATGATGTAGGTCGTGCTCTAGGATTTTTGAATCTGCGATTGAGACTGAATGAAGAACTGCTGAATTATGCAGGGAATATAGGATATTCTATTCGTCCATCAGAAAGAGGCAAAGGTTATGCTAAGGCAACTCTCCGTCAGGGCTTGCAAGTTGCTAAGGAAAAGAACATCGAGAAAGCTCTTGTGACCTGTAGCGTGAATAATCCTGCTAGCAGAGCAGTCATTCTAGCAAATGGAGGTCTCATTGAGGATGTTCGTAATGGAGTCGAGCGTTATTGGATAGAGGTAGCGAATGAATAATCCAAAACCACAAGAATGGAAAAGCGAGGAGCTTAGTCAAGGGCGTATCATTGACTACAAGGCCTTTAACTTTGTAGATGGAGAAGGAGTGCGTAACTCTCTCTATGTATCAGGCTGTATGTTTCACTGCGAGGGATGTTATAATGTTGCGACTTGGTCTTTCAATGCTGGCATTCCCTATACAGCAGAATTAGAAGAACAAATTATGGCAGATCTTGCTCAACCTTATGTTCAAGGCTTGACCTTATTGGGAGGAGAGCCTTTTCTCAATACGGGCATTCTCTTGCCTCTCGTTAAACGCATCCGAAAGGAATTGCCAGATAAAGACATCTGGTCCTGGACGGGCTACACTTGGGAAGAAATGATGCTGGAAACTCCGGATAAACTGGAACTCTTATCGCTAATTGACATCCTTGTCGATGGACGGTATGACCGAACTAAGAGGAATCTCATGCTTCAGTTTCGAGGTTCGTCAAATCAACGAATTATCGATGTGCCAAAATCCCTCAAAAGTGGGCAAGTAGTGATTTGGGACAAGCTCAATGACGGAAAAGAAAGCTATGAACAGGTGAAGAGAGAATGAAGAGAAAAGACTTAATAGACCAGCTTGTTTCAGAAATAGAAAAGGGAAAAGTCAGGACACTGGGAATATACGGTCATGGGGCTTCAGGTAAATCAACCTTTGCACAGGAATTGTACCAAGCTTTAGATTCTACTACAGTAAATTTGCTAGAAACAGATCCTTATATCACCTCCGGACGCCATTTGGTAGTACCAAAGGACGCACCAAATCAAAAGCTAACAGCCTGTCTGCCAGTGGCGCATGAACTGGCGAGTTTGGAGCGCGATATCCTCGCGTTGCAGGCAGATATGGATATCTTAACAATTGAAGAGCCTTGGAAAGCTAGTGAGATCTTGTCTGGAGCCAAACCAATTTTGATTGTCGAAGGGATGTCTGTTGCCTTTCTGCCAAAGGAACTCTTTGACAAAACTATCTGTTTCTACACGGATGAAGAGACCGAATTAAAGCGGCGCCTAGCTAGAGATACGACTGTGAGAAATCGTGATGCATCCTTTATATTGGCTAGTCATCAGATGAGACGGGAGCAGTATCTGCGATATTATAAAGAAACTGAGTCTAAGGCAGATATCTTAGTGAACCAATCAGAAGGTAAAATTGAGATCAGGAGGAGTCAGCTTATATAGAAGAAAATCCCTAATTTTAGAAAGAAAAAGTAGGAAAACAGTTTCATTGTAAAAAAACGAAAAAACAGCAACAAATCCCTTGCAATAGCAGGGGGCTTTGTGTTATTCTACCGTGGTGCTGTAAATCACAGCTTTAGCTGTGATGCAAGAGGTTGTGACCACGATTGGATACACTGCCACACAACGCGCGTCGGTTTCCTATTTTTGCTTTTAGTTTGAATCCCTTTATGTCTTAGACTTGAGCATAAAAAATGCTCGTTAAAAACTTTCCAAACTATATCAATAAGAGTTGGAAGGCTGGTCTTGGTCGAAGCCCGCATTGTTTTTCATCTTTGGTTGAGACCTGTAAATTGAACGTTTTGTTTGTTATAGGCACCGTTTTTTCTGGGAAAAAGGAGTTGATAGTGAATGGTGTGATATATCCTATGCGCAAAGAATGCTATTTCATTTTGTTGTGTGAAGTAGCCTCTTGGTAGTTAGAAAGTTTAGAGCTGAGTTTAATTGCTAGTCAGTCACCTTAGAAGTGAAAGTAAAAGGAGAGAAGAAATGTTTTTAAAAATAATCAGTAGTATCTCTACAAATAATTTCCAAGATCCAAACATGATGGAAAAAATTAGCCATCTATGGCAGGAACACCAGAAAGAAGTAGAGGAGGCATTTGCCCAAGGGCTCGATTTATGCAGTCTATCATGATTATGTCAGTGACTACAAGGGGGATTACAGCTTGTCGCTCTGTAGTTTATCCGATAAAGAAGACTGGGATTTTGATACTTCAAGGCAAACCTACCAAGTATTTGAGGTGGATACAAGTGATTCAAAAGGTTGCCTTCATACCTGGCAGCAAATTTGGCGGGCAGAAGAAGCAAGAGAACTGCAACGTCAGTATAGTATTGATTTTGAAAAATATGATCCAGATCAGACAGTATCTATCTTTATCGCTACCCCCAACAATGGGTAAATTGTCAAACTGAGTTCTAGTTACAGTAAGAGGACCAGAACATACTCTAGTAACTTAGGTTAGTAAAAAAAAACGAAAAAACAGCAACAAATCCCTTGCAATCGCAGGGGCTTTGTGTTAT